>JAURWJ010000034.1 GCA_030655015.1 Methylotenera sp.
ATGTGGCGTGGGAATGGTTTGATTATGGACAGACGCTGGCGCTATTGCCGATGAATGGCATGCGTTCATCAGTCGTAATTACCTTGCCCGCACATGACATTCAGGGCCTGATGGCGATGACTGAAGAGGCTTTTAACCACGCCGTTGAAGTGCGCTTTAAGCACAGGCTTGGTGCCATGCGACTTGTTTCAACACGTCACGCTTACCCGCTTGTCACTGTGTATGCCGACCGCTTTGTGGCACCCCGCTTTGCCTTGGTTGGTGATGCTGCCGTGGGTATGCACCCCGTCACTGCGCATGGGTTCAATTTTGGCCTGCGCGGTGCAGAGTCATTAGCCCATGAAATTAAAGTAGCATATACGTGTGGTCGCAACATTGCATCTGCTGATTTGCTTGCGCGTTATGAAAAAACACACAAACGCGCCACGAGACCCCTGTTTTTTGCTACTCACGCCATTGCTAAATTGTATAGCAATGATGCTCTGCCAGCGCGCTTAATCCGCCGTGTTTCATTGCACATTGGCAATCGTATTTCGCCCTTCAAACGAGCGGTCGCTCACATGCTCACTGAGGTTAACTAGCCCAAAGAACTAGTTCTTTTACTTCATTCATCCTATCCTTTTGATGCGCATGGCATTGATTTACATCAATGTTTACATTGATATCGCCATTAAACTGCTCTATACAGCAATCTCGTAAAGATTGATTACGGATTATCAAGTGAAGGGGCAAATTGATGGCAACACAACAATATAAAGCATGGTCGGTGGTTATTGCGAGTACGCTGGCTTTTACTGTGTGTTTCATGATCTGGATGATGTTTGCTGTTATCGGCATCCCAATCAAAGAAACTTTGGGGCTTAATGAAACTCAGTTTGGCATCCTTATCGCCACTCCAGTTCTTACGGGTTCACTTATTCGACTTCCGCTTGGCATGTGGACTGACAGGTTCGGTGGGCGCATCGTGTTCTTTATTTTGATGCTATCAACCATCATTCCAATTTATTTAATTTCCAAATGTACAGAATACTGGCAGTTTCTAGTCACTGGCTTATTTGTGGGTGTTGCTGGAGGTTCTTTCACCGTGGGTATTGCGTATTGCGCACGCTGGTTTCCTAAAAACCGTCAAGGCTTGGCGATGGGCATTTTTGGCGCAGGCAACACGGGTGCGGCGGTTACTAAGTTAGTTGCGCCTCTTATTGTGGTGGGCTTCGGCTGGACAATGGTGCCACAAATGTATGCTGTGTTAATGCTGATTACCGCGATTCTTTTTTGGGTTTTCACTTTTTCTGAACCTTCACACAAGGTAGGTAAAACAGTTTCCATGCGTGAGCAGCTTGCTGTGCTTAAAGACCCAAAAGTATGGAAATACAGCCAGTATTACTCCATTGTATTTGGTGGTTATGTGGCGCTGGCGTTGTGGATGACCAAATACTACATCGGTGAATATGGCTTTGATCTAAAAACAGCAGCATTGATGGCAGCTGCATTTAGTATTCCTGGCGGGGTGTTGCGTGCTGTCGGTGGTTATTATTCCGATAAATTTGGTGCGCATACCGTGACATGGTGGGTGCTTTGGGTATCGTTGGCTTGCCTGTTCTTTTTGTCATATCCGCAAACCGATGTTTCTATTATCACGGTCACAGGTCCACAGACTTTTCACTTCGGTTTAAACGTCACCATGTTCACTATCATCATGTTTACGATGGGTATTGCATTTGCCATTGGCAAAGCCTCCGTCTTTAAATATATCTCAGACGACTATCCGCACAACATCGGCGTGATTTCAGGCGTGGTGGGCTTAGCAGGCGGTTTGGGCGGGTTTTTAATGCCGATCATGTTTGGTGCCTTACTGGATTTAACTGGCGTGCGGACCTCTGCCTTCATGTTGATGTTCGGCATTGTCTGGGTGTCACTCATCTGGATGTACTGGACAGAAGTGCGTCCCGTAAAAATCGACCGTCACCATGAACGTCAGATTGTAAAACAAGCGACACCAATCTAGGGAGGAATAATATGTCAACGAATATCGAAAAATGGGATGTAGAGAACAACGGATTCTGGGAGACCACAGGTAAAAAAATTGCCTATCGCAATCTGTGGATATCGGTGCCTGCGTTGTTATGTGGTTTTGCTGTATGGCTTATGTGGGGCATTATTGCCGTGCAAATGAGCAATCTAGGGTTTCCGTTCAGTAAGGATGAGTTGTTCACCTTAACGGCAATTTCCGGACTGGCAGGTGCCACCATGCGTATTCCGTCTTCATTTTTCATTCGCTTGGCGGGCGGGCGCAATACTATTTTTCTCACTACGGCAATGTTACTTAGTCCCGCAATTGGTACCGGCATTGCCTTGCAACACCCAGAATGGCCATTGTGGGTGTTTCAACTACTGGCATTGTGGTCTGGCGTGGGCGGTGGCAACTTTGCCAGCTCTATGTCTAATATCAACACATTCTTTCCAAAACGTCTGCAAGGTACGGCGCTGGGTCTCAACGCTGGGTTAGGCAACTTTGGTGTGACTACCATGCAAATTCTGATTCCACTGGT
>JAURWJ010000041.1 GCA_030655015.1 Methylotenera sp.
TTAATCTGGATGATGAAAAAGAACATGTGTATCGCATTGTGGGGAAAGATGAGCTTGAGCCTAGCAAGGGCTACATTAGCTGGGTCTCGCCTTTAGCAAAATCTATGCTGGGAAAAGCTGTGGGAGATACAGTGCGGGCAACAACACCGAAGGGTGAAGAAAGTTTTGAAGTGATTGATGTGCGTTACGTGTAAAGCAATGGGGCAACTAAACGAATTTACTTACCCCATTGATTGCTTGCACTATAAATACGCTAAGTTTGCGTTATTCTAAATTAGCATGGATAGCGCGCATACCTTCTTCAGTTAAGTCTTTAGCAAAAATGTTATCAGCAATAACCGCTTCTAAAAAAATCAATGTTGAAAGCTCAAACTGTGCACCCATAGGCATACCTTTGGTAAGCGGGAAGCTGTTATCGTTACCGATTTGAATAGTCAAATCGGCCGCATCTGCCATTGCTGAAGATTTCTTCATTGAAATCACTGCCAATTTTGCACCCACTGATTTTGCCTTTTTAACAAAGGGTAATAAAGTTTCTGTGCCTCCAGAGCCTGAAACTAAAATCAATAGGTCGCCTGCTTTAATTGCCGGAGTAACCACTTCACCAATCATGCTTACGTTGTAACCTGCATGTACTAAACGCATTGCAAAGAAACGTGAAACCAATAAAGAACGACCAGCACCACCGATAAATGTGCGACCAGCACCTTCAACTAATTTTAAAAGGTCAGCTGATTTAGAATTGTCTGTTTCTGACAAAATAGTAGTTATTCTGTCTAAAATCAATTTTTGATTACTCATGATATGTCCCTATCTCTTCAATAATAATTTTGTTATTGCAACGTATCAAAAAAAATCCCGACCCATTACTGAGTCAGGATTTTTCTAATTACTCATCTCAATAATTTCTTATTGGACTTGGTTAATTAAAACCAAGGCTTAACTTAAGCGTGAGCAATAGCTGTGATTTCAGCAGCAGCAGCAGCAGGATCAGCAGCGCCGTAGATTGCAGCACCAGCAACAATAATTGTTGCACCAGCGTCACGTACTTGAGCAGCTGTTGCAGCTTTAACGCCACCAGCCACTGAGATTTCAACGCCTAAGTTCAAACCAGCAACTAACGCTAAGTCAGCAAATGGTGTTTGGCCAGCAGCTTGTTGGTCTAAACCAGTGTGCACGCCAATGATGTGTGCGCCAGCAGCAGCAACTGCTTTAGTAACAGCAGCTTTATCAGCAACGTTGATCAAGTCAACTTGTGCTTTTTTGCCGTATTTGTTAGCAACATCGATTACACCTTTGATTGTACCGATATCAGAGATACCTAATACAGTAACGATGTCAGCACCAGCTTTGAAGAATGGCTCAGCTTCGTAAAAACCAGCATCAGCTGTTTTTAAGTCAACTAAGATTTTATTGTTTGGGAATTTAGCACGTAAAACCTCAAGTAATTTAATACCGT
>JAURWJ010000057.1 GCA_030655015.1 Methylotenera sp.
AGTTACCTAAAGATTCTCTAGAGCGGTGGTACTTGCGATCCATACCCGTGAGCAAGCGATTGATCGCGTCAATCAGCGGTCTTATTTCATCTGGACCCTCTGATTCCACAAGACTCGTTTCCCCTCGACCAAGTTTATCTATATTTACTTGAATATTTTTAAGAGGCTTTAGTGCATTTAAAACCATCAACCTTTGCACCCCAAGAAGAACGAATAATCCAACGACTGAAATGAGAGCATAGAGCCATTGGAAGCGATTGATGTTTGCCTGTAAGGGTTCTATATTTTCTGCCACGGCCACCGTGATCGTATGTTTCTGTTTTTTATAGCCTCGTAAAACCACCAACAGCGACTGTCCGTCCGGACCATTTATTCTTAATTTACGCTCTTGTCCAGCAGCTAATGATTGAAGACTTAGTTCAGCGTCCCAAAGTGATCGGGAAATGGAAGTTTGTTTCGATGTAAAGACTGTGTAGTAGTGACCAGAAAACGGACGCTGATAAATTGCGCCCATCCGTTGAGCGTCTATCTGCAACTGATCTAAAGAATTAAAATCGACTATTGACAGTAGATTTTCACATTCACGCTGCAATCTATCAATCAACTGATTTTCAGTAAGACGGCTAATCGCATACATGACGATGAGCCACTGTAATGTGAGTAGTGCAATCAAACTCAGCATTAGCCCCCATGATAATCTAGTTTTTAATGAGGCCATCAATCACTATTTCCGAATACATAACCCTGTCCGCGCCTAGTTTTAATCAGTTCCGGGCCAATAATTTGACGCAACCTATTCACATAAACTTCAATAACATTACTGTCTTTGTCCTCGTCATATTCGTAGACATGCTCTGTTAGTTTAGATTTAGATAACAATTGCCCAGGGTGCAACATGAAGTAACGAAGTAACCTAAACTCTGTAGCAGTAAGATTTTGACGTTGATTATTTTGTAAAATCAACTCCTGCTTATCTTCATCCAAAGTGATATTTTCAACTTTTAGAGTACCTGCAACAGATCCAGCGCTACGTTTAAGAACCGCGTTGATTCTTGCCAGTAATTCATTAATCTGAAATGGCTTGCCAACATAATCATCAGCACCTGCTTTAAAGCCTTCAACCTTTTCTTGCCAGCTGCCGCGAGCGGTAAGAATTACAACAGGAACCTGATTGCCTCGTTTGCGCCAGTTACTAAGCACTTCAAGGCCAGGTCGCTTGGGCAATCCGAGATCAAGCACAATTAAATCATATGGCTCAAGGTCACCAACAGCCTCAGCATCCACTCCGTCAGTTGATAAATCCACAGCGTATCCTGCCTTCTTGAGTGCATGATGTAACTGTGACCCTAATGCAATATCATCTTCTACTAAAAGAAGGCGCATATTCAGTCTTCTTCCAGTTTAATTAATTTACCGGTTTTGGCGTCAAGGTCTATTTCCCAAACTAGACCTTTGTCGTCTACCAGCTCAACTTCGTAAATATATCGACTTCCTTTGATCTCAAGTTCAGTTTCTAAAATCTTCCCAGATTTTATGGCTTTAGCTTTTTCGTGAATGATTTCAAGGGATAATATTTGTCCTGAAGCACTTAGCTTGCGTGCAAGGACTTGGCTATCTTCAGCAAAAGTGACAATAGGATTAACTGTAATCAAAAAACCAACCAAGAACACAAAACACAAAGAAAATGCCACTGGTTTTAAAGCTCTATAAATTTTATTGAACAGGATATTCATATCAAAAACCAAGAGTCAGCCTCATTTAGTTAGATTTATATCTTAACGGTACAGAATATACGATTAGGATTAATTTAAAATTAATATTTTGTAACTTTCTTGGCAATAAGATGCATTTACGAGTACCTACTTGGGTCGACTTGAGGTACGTGAACCTTCGCGTTAAAGGTCTGCAATGAGAATTTTGCCGTCATTTTTTAGTGAAATTTAAGTGAAAGTCTCAGATGAATCGAAAGCTCTGCTTCATAAGCGTATGTTATTCGGAAGTTTAATCTCTGAGTTATTTTTCTGAAGCAATCACAAAATACGGTACCCCTGGTTTTTAAATGTCGCGCTACTCAACGGCCGAAACTGATGATGACAACCTATTGTTAATGGCATCAATAAACGGGCCTAATTTAGGCAGGTTTGATTCAATATCCACCTTGACACCAAACTTGGTTAGCATCGTGCATACTGGACCAATGGATGCGACCATGCTCGTGTTCAACCCAGCTTGCTGGTTTATTAGCAATACTTGCCTGCGAAGCGGGCCTAGTAGTACTTATCAGTTTATTCTGAGTAGTGCTTATCAGTTTTTCTGATTCATTGCATCGAGACTACTCTACCAATTTTAACTTCTTGGTGGTCCACCGCGTAGGTCATGTCCATCCGCACTATAAATTTCGACTTCTACAAAGTCGCCAGGGGTTAGGCCTTCAGCATCTTCCAAAATCACCACGCCATCAATTTCTGGTGCATCAGCTTTAGTACGTCCAATCGCTTCTACGTTACCCTCAACATCAGTCACAATTTCATCTATCAGCACAGTCTGCATGCTACCAATTTTACGGTGTAATTTCGCAGCACTAATGCGTTCTTGCACTTCCATAAAACGGCTTAGGCGTTCTTGCTTAACTTCTTCTGGCACCTGATTTGGCAGTTCATTCGCTTTTGCACCATCTACGGCTGAATAAGCAAAACAGCCGACTCTATCGAGCTGTGCTTCTTCTAAAAAGTCGAGCAGCATTTTAAAGTCATCTTCTGTTTCACCTGGGAAACCTGCGATGAATGTACTACGCACGGTAATATCCGGGCAAATTTCGCGCCAGGATTTAATGCGTGCTAAATTATTTTCGGCATGTGCCGGGCGCTTCATGGCTTTTAAAATACGTGGGCTGGCATGCTGAAACGGCACATCTAAATAAGGCAGAATCAACCCGTCGGCCATGAGAGGAATCACTTCATCCACATGCGGATATGGATATACATAATGCAAACGCACCCACACTCCGAGCTCACTCAAACTCTGACACAGCTCGGTCATACGTGTTTTAACCGGGCGGCCGTTCCAAAATCCGCTGCGGTACTTTACATCCACCCCGTAAGCGGAAGTATCTTGAGAAATGACTAAAATTTCGGATACGCCTGCGTTGACGAGGTTTTCAGCCTCGTTCAATACTTCACCAATCGGGCGGCTGACTAAGTCACCGCGCATACTTGGGATAATACAAAAGCTGCAACGGTGGTTGCAGCCTTCTGAAATTTTTAAGTACGCATAATGACTTGGCGTTAAGCGGATACCTTGCGGGGGGACTAAGTCAACAAATGGTTCATGCAGTTTAGGTAGATTGGCATGTACTGCTGTCATCACCTCTTCTAGAGCATGTGGGCCTGTCACAGCTAAAACACTTGGATGTGCGGCTTCTACCACGCCTTTTTTTGCACCCAAACAGCCAGTCACAATCACTTTACCGTTTTTGTTGATGGCTTCACCAATCGCATCAAGCGACTCTTCGACCGCACTGTCAATAAAGCCGCAGGTATTCACTACCACTAAATCGGCCTCTTCATAACTACTTGAAATCTCGTAGCCTTCAGCACGCAATTGAGTGAGAATGCGCTCAGCATCTGAACCCGCTTTAGGGCAACCCAGTGAAACAAAACCAACTTTTGGTGCAGTACTTTTAGCTGTAGTAATCATAAATGCTATAAAACCTTAAAAAATAATTTTTCCGCCATTAAATTACGGATAATGCTAATAAAATATTAATCTAACAGCCGATGAACGCAGATAAACGTGATCACTTACTTACTCAATCAGATGATGTATAACCAAAATACTGCTCACACCCAAACTGATGAGTAATACCTGGCTCAGTGTCGCTTTTAACTCGGTACGCTTATGTAAGCCAGGGATTAAGTCTGCTACAGCCACATAGAGCATGCTTGCCGCAGCCAAGCCTAAAATATACGGAATCCAACTCATCACAGATTGCAATGCAAAATAGGCAATTAAACCACCAATCAAGGTTGCCAAACTTGATACCAAGTTAAAAATAAACGCTTGTTTTTTTGTATAACCTGAATGCAACAAAATTAAAAAGTCGCCGACTTCTTGCGGAATTTCATGCGAAATAATCGCTAAAGCAGTCACCATGCCTAACTTTACATCCACCAAAAATGCGGCCGCTATTAAAATGCCATCAACAAAGTTATGAAAAGTATCTCCGATCATAATCATCATGCCACTACGACCGCTATCATGTTGAATATGTGTATGCGAATGGCTGTGCATGATAGAAGGTGCATGTACAGTCACAGCTTTATATTTAGCGTTGCCTGAAGTGGCTTGTTGAGGTTGCGTTTGCGGGCAGTTATCTTCGGTATGGATTGCGTGTACTTCACAATGGTCGCCATGGCAATGTCGCCAAATGACCAATTTTTCTAATACAAAAAATAGTAACAAACCCAGTAATAAAGTTGCAGAAATACTTTCTATGCTACTCGCCTCTTTAAACGCATGCGGCAAAATTTCTAAAAACACAGCGCCCAGCATGGCACCAATCGCATAGCTTACTAACATCGGAATCCACGCTGTACGCAGATTTAGCGCAAATAATGCTGCCAAAGAAACACTAAGCGCGCCGCCAAAGAGGCTAGATACAATGATCCAAACTAAAACAGAAAAATCAGGAATGGTCATGCGACACTTTAAAAACAATAATACGGCTATTATAACTTACAAGGTGTCACATCTAAATTGATTCCAGCCAGATCAAGCTCGCCATACGACCGGTGACATTATCACGCCGAAATGAAAAGAAACGGGTTTCATCAGTATAGGTACAAAAATGTTCATGATGATTTTCATCATCAATTCCATAATCGCTTGCACCGTATATTTGTTTCACACCCAGCTTATTTAGGCGTTGCATAGCGATTAAATACAAATTACATAACCACTTATCAGCTGTTTTATTATCAAGCGGTTTAAACGCCAATGTGGCTTGACTGTCTTTTTCTACAAATTGCTCACGCACATCATTAGCCACCTCAAACGCATTAGGGCCGATTGCAGGGCCTAACCACGCTAAAATTTCAGCCGGTGGCACCTGCATTTTTTGAATAGCCGCTTCAATCACACCATCACACAATCCGCGCCAGCCAGCATGAACTGCGGCCACAACTGTGCCGCTTTTATCGCACAGCAATACCGGCAAACAGTCTGCCGTCATCGTCACGCACACCACATTGGCTTTTTTGGTAAAAGTTGCATCCGCATCTTGCAGGCAACTACTGGTAGCCGCATCAATCACATTCAGTCCATGGACTTGATTCACCCACACGGGTTCACTGGGTAAATAAGGGCTGAGTAATTGGCGGTTTTTAGCAACCGCAATGGCATCATCACCTACATGTGCGCCCAAGTTCAAACTGGCAAAAGGTGCATGACTAACACCGCCCATGCGCGTGGTTTGCAGAGCTTTCACGTTGGCGGGAGCTGGCCAATTGGGCGTGATAAAGTCAAGTTCAGGCATCGCGTTATTCTTCTTCATCCTCTAAATCTTCTGCTTCCAGATCATAATCATCATCAAACTCAGCATCGTCATCGTCATCCGCATAATCTTCATCTGCAAGATACGGTTCAGTTTGCAGTCCGCCAAAGCTTAACTCAAAATCATCTTCTTCATCATGCGGGTCTTCATGACGCATGGCTTCTAGCAAGGCTTTCATGTCGTCCGCCAGCTCAATTTGCCATTCCACAAACTCATTGGTTTCAGGATGAACCAAGCCTAATTTAATTGCATGTAGCGCCTGACGATTAAACTTGGCAACCTCATCACGCAGTGTTTGGGTCATGGCGCGAATGGGCACAATACCTCGAAAGCCATATACCGGGTCACCCACCAATGGCGCTTTTAAATACTGCATATGCACGCGAATTTGATGGGTACGTCCTGTTTCTAAATTGCAACGCAAGTAAGTCTGCACAGAAAAACGCTCTAATATCTCGTAGCGCGTCACTGCGGGCTTACCCATGCGGTTAATCGCCATTTTAGTACGCGATCTAGGGTCGCGCCCGATGGGTTGATCGACCAAACCGTTACGCCATAATTGCCCCCATACGATGGCGCGGTACTCACGCTTTACAGTACGCGCTTGTAATTGCCGTACTAAGTTAGTTTGTGCACTTAAAGTTTTAGCTACCACTAACAGGCCACTGGTTTCTTTATCTAAACGATGCACGATACCCGCACGTGGTACATCGTGTAACTGTGGCGCATGGAATAACAATGCATTAAGTAAGGTGCCGTCCCAATTGCCTGCCGCAGGATGCACCACCATGCCAGCCGGTTTGTTAACCACCAAAATATGGTCATCTTCATAAACTATATCAAGTGGTATATTTTGTGCAACAAAGGCGTGAACCTCAGGCTTGACCTGCACATGAACCACCACAGTCTCCCCGCCCCAAACTTTGGTTTTAGCCGTGCTAGCTTGAGTATCCACCGTGACTAATCCCGCTTTAATCCAAGCTTGTAAACGCGAGCGTGAATGTTCGGGCAATAAGCGCTGCAAAGCAACGTCAAGGCGTAATCCACCTAAATCGTGAGGGATAGTAAGAGAGTGTTGAGTAGTGTCTGTCATCGGTTATAATTAGCAGTGAGGATGTGGCTATAAATTCAAGTTTTTACCAGTTCTTTGCACCGTCACTGCTCTGGCTAAAGCCAGAACAGTGACGGTAAGCCAGACAAGGCGAGAGTGGAAAATTATGTCGCGGCATATAAGTTATATGTAAGGAATAATTTTTTTGTGAGCAATGATGTATGGCAACAAAAGTTGAATTAATAGCGGTACCCGTAATTTTTAAAGGTGGTTTAGCATGAAGTATATCTTAATTTTGGCATTTACCTTGTTACTCAATGGTTGCGCTATTTTTGGTGACCCAACCGAGTTGGACGATACCAAAGGCTGGACGGCAGAACGTATCTATCAAGAAGGTGCGGCAAAAATGGTTGATAAAGACTATGATAAAGCCATCGTCTATTTTCAAAAGTTAGAATCACGTTATCCACATGGGCGCTTTGCAACTCAGGCACAGCTTGAAACTGCATACGCACACTACAAAAAACAAGACCCGGTGTTAGCAGTAGCCGCCGCAGACCGTTTTATTAAATTACACCCTAATCACCCCAACGTAGATTATGCTTATTACTTAAAAGGTCTGTCTGTATTTAATGAGCGTGGCATTATTGAGAAACTTTCTGCCCAACAAATCAGTGACCGTGACCCACGTTCGCTACGTGATTCTTTTGCCGCTTTCAAAGAATTAGTGACCAAGTATCCAAAAAGTCGCTACGTTAAAGATGCCACGCAACGCATGGTGTATTTAGTCAACAGCCTTGCAGAACATGAATTACATGTAGCCCGTTATTACATGAAGCGCCAAGCTTACGTGGCCGCCATTAACCGTACCAAATATGTAGTGGAATTCTACCCACAATCACCAAGTGTTGAAGAAGCGCTTGTCATTATGATTAGTGCCTACGACTTAATGAGTATGGACGACCTCAAAAACGACACCATGCGTATTCTTAAAACCAACTATCCTGATAGCGCCATGTTAGGCAAAGGCGCACCCACCGATGAACGCGTATGGTGGAAGTTCTGGGAAAGCTTAGATTGATCTAATGTTGTAAAACCTGATTCAAAGTTTGACAATGAGTTACTTTAACAAACTACCAGGCTTTACTAAAACGCCTTCAGGGCTTGAGTGGATTTTACTAAAAAAGATCCCATGGATATTCGGCATTGGTAGCGCAATCCCATGCTCCGTCATGCTCAAGCTCTATTTAGACAACGTCACACTAAACCCTGAACAGTTGAAAATCATTTATCAATGCTTGGGATTACTATTTAGTATCTGGTTTTTTGTAGGTGCCATAGCTATTGGCTGCATTGTAGTCATCATTATGAAAGGGCCTGCTTATGTTGCAGACCCTTATGAACTACCTAAAGAAAATAAAAACCTAGAGCAGTACCCGAATCTTTAGCTTAAGTTATGATGAGAAAATATAGCCCGCCACCTATTTGATATTGAGTTTTACGAAGTGGTGCAAACGCAACAAGCTTTTTAATCCGCCTACTATCCAGATTACGGTCACTTAATTCAACGTACTATTTAACTAGTCACTAGGTAAAAACTTATGCTCAACGAGTCATTACCACCGTTAATCAAAGCCTTACTTGAGCCAAAATGCTATTCACATCCAGTACAACAGGTCGAGCTAGTGGCGACTCATATCTCGTGGCTACTCATCGCTGGCGAATTTGTTTACAAAATCAAGAAGCCAATCACACTCCCCTTTCTTGACTATGGCACACTTGAAAAGCGCCATATCTATTGCGAAGCTGAGCTGCGCTTAAACCAACGCTACGCACCGGATATTTACCTTGAGGTCGTCGCCATCATGGGCACGCCAGAAAATCCACATTTTAACGGCGAAGGCTCTCCAGTCGAGTACGCAGTTAAAATGCGACGCTTTGATGAAGCAGGTCGACTTGACCACGTATGCGATCGTAGTGAACTTCAGCCCAAGCATGTTTCTGATTTAGCAGAAGCCATTGTTAATTTTCACCGCGATGCGGCCAAAGCTACTGTTAATACACGCTACGGATCACCAGAGAAAGTCATTGAGCCAGCGCTGGAAAACTTCAATGAACTGTACACCTTAGTGTCAGATAATGAATGCCTCACTAAGCTAGACTGTCTTCAAACTTGGACGCGCGCTGAGTTTGAGCGTCTTAGTCCAAATTTCTCAGCCCGCAAAGCTGACGGGTGGGTACGTGAATGCCACGGCGACTTGCATCTAGGCAATATAGTGCTGATGGATGGTCAGGTGAGATTATTCGACTGCATTGAGTTCAATGAAGATTTCCGCTGGATAGATGTGGTCAGCGATATCGCTTTCACCTATATTGACCTGTTAGATCACCACCAGCCCGGGCTAGCTGGATGGTTTTTAAAAGAATGGCTCAGTCGTAGCGGTGACTTTGACGCAATGCCTGTACTTAGATTTTATGCGGTGTATCGTGCTTTGGTGCGCGCCAAGGTGGCAGCAATCAGCGCTAAACAGAGGCATGGTGACATCAGTGATGTGTGGGCATATATTGCGCTTGCCGAACAGATTATATCGACGCCCAAGCCAAAACTCATCATTACGCACGGGCTTGCGGGTTGCGGCAAGACCACTGCTGCTAAAAATCTGCTATTTAATGACAACTACGGTTGCACAATACACCTGCGCTCAGATGTGGAACGCAAACGCCTATTCGGACTCGCCGCTGTAGCAAAGAGTAACTCACCGCTTGGTGGCGGAATCTACGTGCAAGAAGCGCACCAGCTCACCTATCGCCGATTGTATGACTTAGCGGAAGGACTACTCATCGCCGGTTGGTCGGTAATTATCGATGCTGCGTTCCTTAAGCACGCGGAACGCTCCGACTTCCATGCTCTGGCGACTAAAACTGGTGCTGAATTCTGTATCCTGGCACCACAAACCTCACTAGAGCAGTTACGCTTACGCATCTCAGACCGACTCAAAAAAGGACATGACGCTTCAGAAGCCACCCTTGAAGTATTAGAACAACAACTCACCTTTACTGAGCCGCTTGATGAAGATGAACGCCATTTCTTGATTAAAGATACAAGCAGAGGCCCTTAAGTTTTTAACGCTTTTTAGCGCTTCTATCTTTATCATCAACTTCTTTTTTCGCCTTTAATTCAGCACGATGCGCGGTTTTACGACGACGCATACTCACAATACCTTCACCCGGTTTGCGTTTATCTTCATCTTCTGCAAATGGGTTGCTGCCTTGTTTGTATTGCACACGTAACGGTGTGCCAGATAGCTGAAACGTTCTGCGGAAGGTTTTTTCTAAAAATCTGGTGTAAGCATCTTTCACACCATCCACATGGTTGCCGTGGATAACCACAATAGGCGGGTTGCTGCCGCCTTGGTGGGCATAACGCAACTTTGGACGTATGCCTTTACTGATTGGCGGTTGGTGCTGCTGTACTGCATCAATGAGTACGCGTGTCAGTTGCGGGGTAGAAAGTTTGGCGAATGCCGCTTTAAAGGCAATATCAACGGATTTAAATAATTCAGGCAGACCTTTTTTACGCAGTGCTGAAATATAGTGAAACTCAGCAAAGTCTAAAAACATCAACTTACGGTCAATCTCACGTTTTACCCAATCGCGCTCTTCTTCTTTTAATCCATCCCATTTATTAATCGCAACAACTAATGCTCGACCTGCATCTAATATATAAGCCGCCACGTGCGCATCTTGCTCGGTAATGCCTTCTTGCGCATCAACCACCAAAATCACTACGTTGGCTTCTTCAATAGATTGTATGGTTTTAATGACCGAAAATTTCTCAACTGCCTCTAACACTCGACCACGTTTACGCACGCCCGCAGTGTCTATCAACGTGTAATGTTTGCCATTTTTTTCTAAATCAATACTAATAGAATCGCGCGTGGTACCTGGCTCGTCAAACGCAATCACGCGCTCTTCGCCGAGTAGCGCATTCACCAGTGTAGATTTACCAACGTTCGGGCGACCGACAATCGCGACTTTTGGCACTCTATCGCCGGTTTGATCCAGTTCAGGTTCAGCTTCAACCACTTGAAAACTCTCAAGCGCTAAATCAATAATATCTTTAACGCCTTCACCGTGAGCAGATGAAATTGATAGTGGATCGCCCAAACCCAACTCATGAAACTCTGCGCTGACGACCGCTTTATTCATGCCTTCTGTTTTATTCACCGCCAGCAATACCGGGCATTTAGTTCTGCGTAAACGGTTGGCGATTTCCATATCTTGCGGGGTGGCGCCTTGGCGACCATCGACCAAAAAGATAATCACATCAGCTTCATCAAGCGCCAGTAAGGTTTGTACTGCCATGGCTTTAAGAATGCCGCTATCGGTATTCGGCTCGAACCCGCCCGTATCCACTACCAAATAAGGCTGGCTGGCGCCCACGCCTCGACCATAGTGACGGTCACGTGTGAGCCCTGGCAAGTCTGCCACCAGCGCATCGCGACTTTTGGTTAGACGGTTAAATAAGGTGGATTTGCCGACGTTGGGTCGGCCAACCAAAACAACGGTAGGTATCATGTGAGCCTTCTATCAAGCGCTTAAGCTTAATGATTCTTGAAAAGTCTAATCAAGCTAAATTATAGGTTTAGGATTATTTGACTTGTATCGCATACACGCCGCCATCGCGTGATTGTACTAATAAGGTATTGCTATTAACTAAAGTCATTTGCGGTAATATTGCACTATTGTTGGTTTTAACCCTGGCAGCAAAAGCGCCGTCTTCGCGACTTAAAAAATGTACGTTGCCCTCAAGGTCACCCACTGCAATTAAACTACCCATGGGAACTGGTGCTGTTAACTGGCGATTTTTAAGCGCGCCCTGACGCCAAAAAGTTTTGCCTGTGGTGTAATCAAGCGCATAAACAGACCCGGCTGCATGTGACACAAAAATCCTGGCATCCTCTGCACTTAAGCCTGAAAGACTGGAAATATCTCGATTCCAAACCACACGACCCGTTGATCTATCCACTGCTGCGATGCGGCCTTGGTATGCAACGGCATACACTAGCGGCCCATCTACTACGGGTAAGCTGGTAATGTCGGCAATACGCTCAATCTCTGTTACACCTTTGGGTTGCGCAACTGACGCTTCCCATAAAATTTTGCCGTTATCTGCACGAATTGCCACTAGTTTTCCGCCAGCAAAGCCCGCATACACTGCGCCACTATCTACCACCACACCAGCGCTACTACGCAAAGTCAATGCTGGACTGGTGCGATCATAAACCCACTTGCGGCTACCATCATTGGCATTAATGCCATAAATACGGCTATCACCTGTACGTACAATCACCATGCCATCAAAATATTTCGGTGCACTTAACACTTCACTACTCAGCTTAGACTTCCATTGCAGTTTACCTGCAACATCATAAGCATAGATCGCGCCATTTTGGGTACCTACAACAACCAGACTACCGCCAACGCCAACGCCGCCCGTTAGTTTCTCGCCCACATTAACGCGCCAGCTTTGCTTCCCATCAATCACATCCAACTTGGCTAACGTACCTTCGGCGCTCGCAACGTAGGCATAGCCCGCCTCAACTGCTGGTGTAAATTCAAAGTTTCCAGAATCACCTACCTTAGCTTGCCATAGCATTTGAGTACTGGCAGTGGCTTTAATTTCAACCAATGGCTCAGGTGGATCCGTCAACTCTTTACCAAAAACACGTTCTGAAACATCTTTTTGCAAGTCGGTAATCGTAGTGCATGCTGATACTAGCAATAAGCTGGCTAGCAGCACGATTAATGTTGATTGTTGAGTAGCGCGCATCAATTATTTAACCTAATGCTTCTAATTTTTGTTGCGTTAATATCCGGTATCTACCCTGAGCATCCAGTTTAGTCAGCGCATGCTCGTATGCGGCTTTGGCTTCTGCATTTTTACCAAGTGCGACTAATACATCACCTTTTAAGTCAGCGTATAGACCATCAAAGCCTGCATCATGTGGTGACTCAAGCAGTTTTAAAGCCCCTGTAAAATCTTTTTCTTCTGCCAAAATATTTGCTAACTGCAATCCAGCAATGGCTGTCACTGACGTTTCTTTCGCATTTTTAATCGCCCAGTCTAATTGAGCTTTTGCGCTTTTAATATCTTTTGCCTGATAATTGGCTTTAGCTGCCAGCAAGGCTGCCCGGCCAGCATAAGGCGTAGCACTATATTTATCCATCAAAATTGCCGACTTGGCTTGAATCTCTTTGACGTCTTTTTCATCAATCACTTGCAATGCCTGATATTCAGTGGAGGCTTCCACTGACTGCTTAGCCTGATAATAATGCCAACCTTGATAACCCGCATATACGATTAACAACGCTAACAATGCATTGCCGATTGTTTTTCCGTAAGTTTTCCACCACGCTTTTAATTCGTCTAACTGCTCTTGTTCTTCTAAATCGTATGCCATTTTGTATCCTATTAATCCTAAACTTAATCGTCAACCCTAATTAAAAAACTTAAATTAAGCATTCACCGCTTTTTTGCACGCACCATCCTTTTTACCAGGAATGGCCGCCAACAAATTTTGCGTATATTCATGCTGTGGCTGTTCATAAATATCAGCCACCTTACCCTGTTCAACCACCTTACCTTGATACATCACCACAATATCATCTGCAATATGACGCACCACACGTAAATCGTGGCTAATAAAAATGTAGCTTAGTGCCATTTCCTGTTGTAACGCTTTGAGCAGCAACAGAATTTGTGCCTGTATGGATACATCTAATGCTGATACCGGCTCATCACATACCACCACTTTAGGCTCTAAAACTAACGCACGCGCAATGCCTATACGTTGCCTTTGCCCACCTGAAAATTCATGTGGGTATTTTTGCATATCAGCTTCAGTGAGCCCTACACGTTTTAACATGGCAATGACTTTTTTCTGCCGTTCAGTCGCACTGCCCAAGCCATGAATCAGCAAACCTTCACCAACTATTTCACCTACACGCATACGCGGATTAAGCGATGCGAACGGGTCTTGAAACACCATTTGCAAATTTTTGCGTACATCTCTTAACGCGGATGCAGTCAGTTTAGATAAATCCTGGCCAGCAAAAATCACTTCACCGCTATCTAAGGGTTGCAATTGTAACAGACAACGCGCTAATGTGGATTTGCCACTCCCTGATTCACCCACAACGGCAAGTGTAGTGCCCGCATGCAAAGTAAGACTCACGTGATCTAACGCTTTTACCAGCGTTGTACCAAACCCAAACTTACCGCTACGCTGGGTATAAGTTTTAACTAAACCATTGGCTTGCAGAATGATGTCGCTCACGCCACTTGCTCCTGCTTCAGCCATGCATAGTCAATCGGTTTTAGTGCTTTTTTACCTTCAGCATCCGGTACACATGCTAGCAGTGCTTTAGTGTAGGGATGCTGCGGATTACCAAGCACTTGCTCTTTGGCGCCTGACTCAACGACTTCACCTCTAAACATTACCACCACATGATCCGCAATATCAGCCACCACACCAAAATCATGGGTAATAAACAGCATACCCATATTCATGCGGGTTTTCAGGTCGTCTAATAATTTAAGTATTTGCGCCTGAACAGTCACATCTAGTGCCGTAGTCGGTTCATCTGCAATCAGCAGTCGCGGCTCACAGGCAATGCTCATGGCAATCATGACACGTTGACGCTGTCCACCAGAAAGCTCATCCGGATAACTATTGGCGCGACTTGGTGGAATGCCGACCATTTCTAACAAACTGGCAATCTTGGTTTTTAAACGTTCGCCTTTAAGGCCTAGATGCGTAGTCAGGCTCTCACCAATTTGGTAACCAACGGTTAGCACAGGGTTCAGCGAGGTCATGGGCTCCTGAAAAATCATGGCTATTTTTGCACCACGTATTTTTTGCAGGCTTGCTTCATTAAGCATAGTTAAATCTTGAACACCATCGTTTGTATCATTAAATAAAACCTTACCTGTATTTAACTGCAGTTGCTTAGACAGCAAACCCATAATAGACAACGCTGTTAAACTTTTGCCGCTGCCAGACTCACCGACCACGCAGGTGGTTTTTCCAGCATCAATACTAAAACTTACGTCATTCACCAATAAGCGTGTAGGTATTTTTTTCGGCGAGATGCTCACATGCGACAACTGCAATAGTGGCGTCGCTTCGTTTAGCTGATCAGTTTGTAAGTCGGCAGGCATTTTTTCTCGATGCAACGTGTGAAATCTATACACATAACAGTTTTAGTTGACAGTTAAATACTTAATGGCTTCTTCAACACTACATTGTACTTGCTCAGACTTTATTTCAGCCAGCATCGGTTTTAAGGTCACTTGATGATTATTGACTTCATCATCACCCAATATCAAAGCGTACCTAGCTTGACTTCTATCTGCTTTTTTCATTTGCGATTTAAAGCTGCCACCTCCAGCATGTAACACTACTTGTATATTGGCATTGCGCAATTGTTCTGCAATAGTAAATGCCGCATTTTCAGCAAGTTCACCTACATTGACCAAATAAACATCAGGTGCATCGCTCGCGGTAATTTCATACTCTTGCATCAGCAAAAATACACGCTCCAAGCCAATACCAAAACCACACGCAGGGGTTGCATTGCCGCCCAAGCGCTCAACCAGACTATCGTATCGCCCGCCACCGGCAATGGTACCTTGCGCGCCTAATTTAGTCGTCACCCATTCAAATACAGTACGATTATAGTAATCCAAACCACGTACTAAGCGTGGGTTGATTTTGTAAGTCACCCCAGCATCAGCAAGTCTTTTGCACAGACCCTCAAAATGCGTGCGAGTTTCAACGCCTAAACAATCGATCAACTTAGGTGCAGCTTCACATATCGCTTGCATCCGTGGGTTTTTAGTATCCAGAATGCGTAATGGATTAGTATGCAAACGACGCTTGGCGTCTTCGTCCAGCAAGTCAGCATGTTGTTCAAAATAAGCGATTAACACATTGCGATATTGGGCACGCTCATGCGCATCGCCAATGCTGTTAATTTGCAACTCAACGTCCTTAATGCCTAATTCACGCCACAGCCTAGCCAACAATACGATTTGCTCAGCATCAACCTCCGGCGACTCAAAACCAAAAGCTTCCACCCCAATCTGGTGAAACTGGCGCTGACGGCCTTTTTGTACATTCTCATGACGAAACATGGCGCCGCTGTACCATAAACGCTGCGGGCCATTGTAGGTAAGATTATGCTCAACCACCGCGCGTACACAGCCTGCGGTACCTTCCGGGCGCAATGCAAGCTTATCTCCGTTCAGCGCATCTTCCCAGGCGTACATTTCTTTTTCAACAATGTCAGTATGCTCGCCTACACTGCGCACATAAAGCTCGGTGGGTTCCACTAGCGGCATTCTGATATTTTTATAACCATACTGAGCTAAAACACGGCGCGCGGTATCTTCCAGCTTAAACCACAGCGGTGTAGCCTCTGGCAGGATATCGTAAAAACCCTTGATACTTTGAAACTTATAGCCACTTTGAGCTTTATGGCTGCTTTGAAATTCGTTACTCATGGATTGTTAATTCTTAATTTTTAATTTGCTGCTTGTATTGGAATAATTTTTTGGGCTGGGTTAGTACGCAACTTACCACCCTCAGCATAGTTTTTTTGCACATAAGCTTCTACAATCGCTTGAAACTCTTGTGCGATATTATCACCTTTGAGCGTAACTGTTTTTTCGCCATCCACAAACACCGGCGCTACTGGCGTTTCACCAGTCCCAGGTAAACTGATACCGATATTAGCTAACTTAGATTCTCCTGGCCCGTTCACTACGCAACCCATCACAGCTACGCTCATATTCTCCACACCTGTATATTGACCACGCCACACCGGCATTTGGTTACGCAAGTAGCTTTGAATTTGCATGGCAAGTTCTTGGAAATAAGTCGAAGTGGTGCGGCCACAGCCTGGGCAGGCCGTCACCAATGGCGTAAATGAACGGATGCCCATGGTTTGTAGAATTTCTTGCGCCACGATCACTTCTTTGGTGCGCGATTCATTAGGTTCTGGTGTCAAAGATACGCGAATAGTATTACCAATGCCTTGCTGCAACAACAATGCTAAAGCCGCTGTTGAAGCCACAATGCCTTTTGAACCCATGCCGGCTTCAGTCAACCCTAAATGCAAGGGGTAATCGCTACGACGGGCTAATTCAGTATAAACTTTAACCAAGTCTTGCACATCACTTACTTTGCATGAAATGATGATTTGATTTGGTGATAAACCTAACGCAACCGCCTCTGCTGCACTTTCCAGTGCGGATTGAATCAAAGCCTCGCGCATCAGTGCATCTGCCGACAAAGGCTCTGCAAGCTTGGCATTATCGTCCATCATTTGCGCCATTTTTGCCTGGTCTAAACTGCCCCAATTCACGCCAATACGCACAGCTTTTTTATATTGAATAGCCGCTTCAATCATGGCGGCAAATTGCTCATCACGCTTAGAGCCTTTGCCTACATTGCCTGGGTTAATGCGATATTTAGCAAGGGATTGGGCACAATCAGGATATTGCGCTAATAATTTATGACCGTTGTAATGAAAATCACCCACCAACGGCACATTACAACCTAGCGCATCTAAACCACGGCGAATATTGCCGACTTGTGCTGCAGCTTCAGGTGAGTTAACGGTAATTCTTACCACTTCAGAGCCTGCTTGCCACAGCTCAAACACTTGTTTAATGGTAGCATCTGCATCAACCGTATCGGTGTTGGTCATGCTCTGGACAACCACAGGTGCTGGCGATGACCCATGCAAACCACCGCCTACAGGCACGTGCGCAATCATCACCTGCAAAGTATTCCGCGGTTCTTTTTTGATAGATAAACTCAAGATCTATTCCAACCTGACACGTGCAACATTATTTTTGGCATACGCGGCTAAATCTATCGGTTGCCCCATGAATACAAGTTTTGTGGCTTTAGCATTACCAATCACTAAATTAAATGGTGGCACTCCATCAAAACTATCCGTGCTACCTGCGAGCAGCATTTTTTCAAAAACAATCTGACCAGACTTATCTGTCACACTCACCCAAGTTTGTTCAGAAAACGACATGCTCACCGTTTTAACACTTAAATCTGCCGTTGTATTGGGTAGCAATGAGTTGCGCTGCATCCCTACTGATCCGGTCTCTTTTTTAGTTTCAGGTGGGAAATTGACATTCGCTTGCGCACTGTTTGTTGCAATATCAGCGACAGTCACATTAGTGCTACTTGCATCAAGCTCGTTGACAGCCACATCAGCACTATCTGCCTGACGCTCTGCTGCTGGCAAGGCAATTTCTGGCAGTGACAAAGATGTTGATTCAACCGCAGGTTCGCTTCCATCCGAAACTGCAGCAGCTTTTTCTATTGGTGCATTGGCTAATTTAGGCAAGTAATCCATATAAAAAAACCAAGCCAATAAAAACAGTAACACTAAAATGCTGCCTAAAATATAACTGAGCCAAGGTTGGCTGTCTTTAGTTAATTTAACTTGCTGCATAGACGATTGCACGACGAGCGAGTTAGGCAACTCATCAGGGGCGTGTACACGATAAACTGCTAACAAGGGCTCAGCATCAAGCTCTAATAATCGGGCGTAGTTACGAATAAATCCACGTATAATCATTGCGTCTGGCAAAGCACTAAATGTATTGGTTTCAAGCGCATCAATTTGTTTCAAACTAAAACGTAAACTGTTAGAAACGTCTTGCTGCGTTAGTTGTTTAGCGATTCTTGCCGCCAAAAGCACCTCACCTAGCGGAGCAGACCCTTGCAAGTTCGCATCACTTGCTGCTGTAACATCAATTTCTTCTACCAGTGCCATGATTATTTTCCACTCTTTAACAACTTAGCCTGCTCTGAGTCAGGGTATTGGCGTCTTAACTCCAACGCATAGCTGGCCTCGTCATCTTTAACACCCAACACCCGTTCTATTTGTATCGCTAGCCATAACATTTCAGGCGTGGGTTGACCCAGCATCACATTTTGCAATGTATTTTTAGCCCCCACTGCGTCATTGCGTTTAAATTGTATTAAAGCCAGCTGATAAGCTGCAGTATTTAATAACGGATCAATTTGTAACGCCCTTTGAAAATAAATTTCTGCGTTAACACTGTCTTGCTTACGCAGTGAACAAATACCTGCATTGGTGTAAGCCATTGCCGGCGTGCTATACAATGGATTTTTAACCGCCGCTAAAAACTCTTTAATGGATTCATCAATGCGGTTTCTGGCACATAAAAAACCACCGTAATTATTACGCGATTCTGAATTATTTGGCTCAATTTGTATCGCGCGCTTAAAATTCAATTCTGCAATATCATCTTGACCAAGGGCTGCATGGACCAAACCCAAACCGTTATAAGCCAAACTAAAACTTGGATCAATCTTGGTCGCCAGCGTAAATTCATCTAAAGCCACTTCCAACTGTCTTTGCTGATAATAAACAGCACCCAGATCGGTATGCGCCCTAGCGCGCGCTTTTAAGTTTACATTGTCTTTTTCTTGCTGTTGCTGATTAGCACATCCAGTAGCCATCAATCCCATTAAGCAAATTAAGGTGAATGTTCTGGCGCTCAATTTTTCTAGCGTCCATTCAATAAAACCTATCTTCAATAGATTACTCATGTAATTGCCTCAATTGGAATTCGTTTAGTAGTGCGATTGGTTTTATCAAGCACAACACCAGCTAGCTGACCACAAGCTGCGTCAATATCTTCGCCACGCGTTTTGCGCACAGTAACTACATAGCCTGCTTGCATTAAAATATCGCGGAATACTTGAATATGGCTCTGCTTGGAAGTACCATAACCGCTACCCGGAAATGGATTAAACGGAATTAAATTAAATTTACATGAAACATTTTTAACTAATTCTAACAATTGATGCGCATGTTCAACCGTGTCATTCACACCATCTAACATCACATATTCAAATGTGACGAAATCACGCGGCGCTTTTTCTAGATAACGATTACATGCCGCCATCAGCGCTTTAAGCGGATATTTTTTGTTGATTGGCACAATGACATCACGCAACGCATCATTCGGCGCATGCAGTGAAACAGCCAGCGCCACAGGACAATCTTCTTTCAACCTATCCATCGCCGGCACTAAACCACTGGTTGACAGTGTCACACGGCGGCGGCTTAAGCCATACGCACTATCGTCCAACATAATCTGCATGGCAGTCACTACGTTGTCATAATTAGCCAAAGGCTCACCCATACCCATCATCACCACATTGCTAATAATACGCTCACCTGCTGGCAATAAATCATAACCAGCCTCAAGGCGCAATGACTGATTAGCAATTGCAAGTTGACCAATAATTTCTGCAACACTCAGGTTGCGGTTAAAACCCTGACGACCTGTAGAACAAAAAGTGCATTCCAGCGCACAGCCTACTTGGCTGGAAATACACAAAGTGCCGCGATCATCTTCCGGAATAAACACGGTTTCAATACTATTGGCAGTATCGGCACCAATCAACCACTTGCGCGTACCGTCATTAGAAACGCGCTCTAACTGCACGGTAGGCAAGGAGATTTCAGCCTCAACGGCTAATTTCTCGCGTAAACTTTTGGCAATATCAGTCATCTGCTCAAAGTCAGTCACACCAAAATGATGCATCCAACGCATCAATTGCTTGGCGCGAAAAGGCTTCTCGCCTCTTTCAGCGAACCATTGAGCTAGTTGTTGTTGATTAAAATTGAGCAGATTGACCAAAATTGTTTTTACCTTTTACCCTTATTTAGAAGCTATTGTCCACGAAAAACACAAAATAACACGAACAAAACCACAAACATTCACATTAAAGTTATTGCCACTTCAACTTCAATTACATGGTGATAGCTTATTGGTTCTATTTCGTGATTTTCGTGGAAAAAATAGCCTTTAAAAAACCTTATTAACCAAAGAAATATTTGATTTCAATTGCCGCATTCTCAGCAGAATCAGAACCATGCACTGCGTTTGCATCAATGCTTTCAGCAAAGTCAGCACGAATAGTACCAGCAGCCGCTTCTTTAGGATTAGTAGCGCCCATCAAATCACGGTTTACTTGTACTGCGTTTTCACCTTCTAAAGCCTGAATCATCACCGGGCCTGAAATCATGAATTTTACCAAGTCAGCAAAAAATGGACGCGCGGCGTGAACAGCATAAAAGCCTTCGGCCTCAGCTTGAGTTAATTGTGCCATTTTAGCTTCAACAATTTTTAAACCAGCGTTTTCAAAACGGGTGTAGATTTTACCAATTACATTTTTTGCCACTGCATCAGGTTTGATGATAGAAAGCGTGCGTTGAACAGCCATAACAACTCCATTAAATTAACATATTGAAAAGAACGATAAAATACCATT
>JAURWJ010000075.1 GCA_030655015.1 Methylotenera sp.
TCCATAATATAGTTACTCTTTAAATTTTAAAGGTGTTAGCTTGTAATGCTTGTGTATTCAACATTAGCCAATAGAGAGTTTGCTGACTTTCCGGCGATAGCCGTGAAGTGCATTAACAATGGTGCGCGAAACCACAACCGCACTAAACATAGAAGTCAAAATGCCAATGACGTGCACAACAGCAAAGCCTTTGACCGGTCCTGAGCCGAACATAAAGAGCGCTAGACCGGCAATCATGGTGGTGACATTTGAGTCTAAAATAGTGTCCCATGCTCGATCATAGCCCGCGTGGATCGAGGCTTGCGGGGTATTGCCGTTACGTAACTCTTCTCTAATACGCTCGTTGATAAGCACGTTGGCATCAATCGCCATCCCTAGCGTAAGTGCTACCGCAGCAAGGCCAGGTAAAGTGAGCGTAGCTTGTAGCATAGACAATACCGCGACTAACAGCAGTAAGTTAATGCTAAGTGCCGCCACAGAAATTGCGCCAAACATGACATAGTAAATCATCATAAAGAGCGCAATGGCGGCAAACCCCCATAAAGTAGAATGCATGCCGCGCTTGATGTTGGCTTCACCCATGCTCGGGCCAACGGTGCGTTCTTCAACGATATCCATCGGCGCGGCGAGTGCGCCAGCACGCAATAGCAATGAAATATCGGTAGCTTCTTGTGTGTTGGCCATGCCAGAAATTTGTACGCGGCCACCGCCAATTTCTTCGTTAATCACAGGTGCTGTAATGACCTCAGTATTGCCTTTTTCAATCAGCAATATTGCCATACGTTTACCTACGTTCTCACGCGTGACTTGTTGGAATATGCGCGCACCACGTGCATCGAGCGATACGTTAACCACCGATTGCCCATTTTGGCTGTTTACTCCAGGGCCAGCGTCAGTGATATAGTCGCCAGTCAGCACGACATTCTTTTTCACAAGAATTGGGCGACCTTCGCGATCTTTATACACTTCGTCACCCAATGGTGCTTGGCCTTTAGCTGCTTTTTCTAGTGTGGCAGCATCAGATTTATCTTCATCCACCAGCCTGATTTCCAGCGTGGCGGTACGTCCTAAAATCTCTTTTGCTTTGGCGGTATCTTGCACGCCAGGCAGTTGTACCACTACACGGTCTATACCTTGCTGTTGAATAATAGGTTCAGCAACCCCAAGTTCGTTAATTCGGTTGTGTAAAGTTTGAATATTTTGTTTTAAAGCAAAGTCTTGAATACGTTTTTGTTCTACTGCATTTAATGACGCAGTGAGTAATTGACTTTCACCCTCTGCAGATTCATTTAATGTTAAATCTGGATATTCTTTACTAATGATTTTTTTGCCTTTTGCCAACTCGTCGAGGTTACTAAAGCGGATTTGAACGGTTTGACCTTCGCGCGTTACGCCGATGTATGAAACACGTTCTTTACGTAGCGCGGTTCTAAAATCACCTACAAAACGCTCAGCAGCTTTATCTAAGGCTGCTTTCATATCAACTTGCAGTAAGAAATGTACCCCGCCACGCAAATCAAGGCCTAAGTACATCGGTTTGGCACCTAAGCTACGTAGCCAGTCTGGCGAGCGCGAAAGCAAATTAAGAGCAACGGTATAATCTCTGCCTAGGCTTGCCTGCAATATGTCTTTCGCTTTGATTTGCGTATCAGTATTGGCAAAGCGTGCTTTAACACCACGCGCATCTAAATAAATACCGTCATATTGAATATTTTCTTGCTTAAAAACTTCCTCAACTTGGCTAAGTAGTGCCGGATCAAGTTTTGTTGTGCTTTTGGCGGGCGTTATTTGTACCGCAGGTGATTCGCCAAAAAAATTGGGAACGGTGTAAATGAACCCAATTAAAATGACAGCAACAACAAGGATGTTTTTCCACAATGGATAGCGGTTCATAGTTAGACTCTAGTGAATAGCGGTGTTGATTTGAGGTGTGCGAATGTCGCCAGCAGTAAATGCAGTAAATTAAAGGCTTTTAATCGTACCTTTAGGTAAAGCACTTTGGATGGCATGTTTTTGCACGGTGATTTCAGTGTTTGGCGCAATCTCAACGCTCACGAAACTGTCAGTCACTTTCGTCACTTTACCAACGATACCACCGCCCGTGACTACTTCATCGCCTTTTTGCAGAGCCGCAATCATATTGCGTTGCGCTTTGGCTTGTTTCATTTGTGGGCGAATAATCATGAAGAAAAACAGCACAAAAATCACGATGAGTGGCAAGAAGCTGGTGAAATCGGTAGCAGGTGTAGCGGCGGCGTAGGCATTTGAAATAAACACGATATAACTCTCTTAAAATATTAAGTGGAAATGGTCTAAAAAATTAGCTTTGAATTTTAGCACAGACTGACTTGCGTTGCAGTAATCTCAACTTTTAAGCGATAAAGTCAGGACAAACGCCCGCGCTTTGCAGAAAAGTCTTGTTTGAATGCCTCGAAGGTTCCTGCCTCAATCGCATCACGCATGCCTTGCATCAGCACCTGATAGTAATGCAGATTGTGAATGGTATTGAGCCGTGAGCCTAAGATTTCGCCAACCTTGTGTAAGTGGTGCAAATAGGCGCGGGTGAAGTTACGGCAGGTGTAGCAGCTACAATCAGTATCCAGCGGCGCGATGTCGTTCTTATAAGTGGCATTTTTAATTTTAATGTCACCATTTTGAGTAAACAGCCAGCCGTTGCGCGCATTGCGTGTAGGCATTACGCAGTCGAACATATCAATGCCTTGAGAAACCGCATCGACCAAGTCTTCCGG
>JAURWJ010000086.1 GCA_030655015.1 Methylotenera sp.
TATTCGCACATTTCTCAGCAATCGTTGATAGTGGCTACAAAAGCTTAAAAGAAAACGATCGCGTTACTTTCGACGTAACTGATGGACCAAAAGGTAAACAAGCTTCTAACATTCAGAAGGTTTAGTACTTAAAGAATCCAATAAAAATGGCCCTTAATTGGGTCATTTTTTTGTCTATAACAATCGACAGCTTAATAAAAGAACCGTCAATTGTGATGTTCGCCCTTGTTCTAATTGTAACGTCGTGTAACAATCACCCATACGGGTACATGGTCAATAAGATTATATGGAACAAAAATTAACTCCTTTAGAATTAGCGCGTCAAACGCTTATTAAGCTTTCAAAAATTCAAAGCCCACCGACGCCTGAAAACTATCGTCGAGTTTATGAGGAAATTTCAGGTACCAAGCCTAGCAAACAGTCCACGATACTCAACACCACTCTTGAAAAAGTACTGCAAGAGAAGGGGCAAAATAACCCTCAATACACATCTATCGCGAGAAAAATTGCAACTTTAGTTGAGAGGCAGGACGCATCTAATTTAGAAACCCAACTGCGCACCCTGTTTCAACAGGATGCAAACACTGAGGACACCGTCAAATGGGGAGCGCTGCTACGCTACCTGTTAAAACAGTTAGATGTAAACCATAGCGGTTTAACCTTGAGTCGCAAAAAAGATGGTATTAACCATGTGATTCTCCATTTTGGCAATGACTCCGCCCAGTTAGGTCAAAAAATTCAGGCACTCATTACCTCATGGGGCGATGGACAAGCTGGTATCGAAACACCTACTATTGAGCAGACTGCAATATCAAACACAGCCACTACACCATCAGCACCGCTGGCAAAAATACATGCAACAGAGTCAATAAGCAGTAACAACGATAACAAAAAGTTAGTTGCAACGGCTTGGCGCGACATGCTCATCAGAACAATCAATTTAGTAGTTGCTCCTCAGTTTGCAGAAATTCCAAGTGCCCTCGGTAGAATACAAGCCCTAATCAGCCGTGCGGAAGCGGCTGAAACCTTTGAAGAAGTGGACAAACTTAATGAAGCGTTAAAATCTACATTATTGCGCGCTGAGATGCAAAACGATTCGCAGCATCGCATGCAAGAGGCGCTCATACAGATATTGCGCTTGCTGGTTTCTAGCATGGGCGAACTCACTATTGAAGACAAATGGTTGCACGGCCAATTAGCGATTGTTCAAGAGATTATTTCCAAGCCACTTAACATCGATGCTGTTTATAATGCTGAAAGTAGCCTGAAAGAATTGATTTTCAAGCAATCCAACATCAAACCGGGGCTGCTTGCCGCGAAAGAAACATTAAGAAGCATGGTCAGCACCTTTGTAAGCCGCCTGGCAGATATCACTGTCAGCACTGGGAGCTATCAAAGTAAAATTCAAACCTATCACGACCAGATTAACGCAACTGAAAACATTGCAGAACTCAGCAACATTCTCGAAAGCTTAGTGGGTGACATCAGCGCAATGAATGAAGACGCTAAGCAAAACCATGTAGCCCTGCAAGAAACGCAGAAAAAAGTAGAATTTGCAGAAAAGCAAATTGTTGAACTCACCGTTAAACTTGACTACATTAGTGAAGTGGCACATGAAGACTTTTTAACAGGGGCATTGAACAGGCGCGGCATGGACGAGGCCTTAACCAGAGAGTTTGATCGTGCTGACCGACATAACACAGCACTATCACTTGCCATGCTCGACATTGATCACTTCAAAAAAATTAACGACACATTAGGTCACTCCACAGGTGATAAAGCGCTCGCGCACTTGGCAAAGGTAGTGAAAGGCATTTTGCGCAGTACTGACGTGCTAGCACGCTACGGCGGTGAAGAGTTTGTAATCCTATTACCCGGCTCGAAACAAGATGATGCAGTAGAGGTGATCTCAGGGTTACAACGCGAGCTAACCAAAAACTTTTTTCTGCATAACAATGAACGCGTACTCATTACTTTTAGTGCTGGTGTGGCTGAAAGAGTGACTGGAGAAAATGCAGATAGCATTTTGCCTCGTGCTGACGCTGCGCTCTATTTGGCTAAGCAATCTGGCCGTAACCGCGTTATTGGCGCCGAGTCTTCAGCACCCAAGGTGCAGTAAAACCGCCTCGGCCACCAATCAAAGTCAAACCTCTTAACCTTCAGCGTTTATTATAAAATAAAAAAAACGAGTAATAAAAAGCTTTATTTCAAGCTGTCTTTAATCGCAATCAGCTCTTGCATCGCATCTGTAAAATCTGCATAGGTGTGGCCTGCCGTGCGCGCGTACCAATATTGACTATTCCATGCGTCACCCTCTATTTTATGCAAAACAGCGTGTAGCCAGTTCGCGGTATTGTCACTGTAGATTTGTGCAATGTTGTGTGACGCATCCCAATTACCATCCAGCGCGGCATTGACTGCTGACATTAACTCGGCTTTATTCATGGTTACTCTCTAGACTGCGCACTAAGTTTCCCTCAAAAAACTGCAACTTTTTATGCCTGGGTAAGTTTTTTAGCTGCGCCTCTGCAACACTGGCTGCTGAGCGGCCTGGGTATGATTTTGAAGCCATGATTTTAACAGGCGGATTAGCACGAGTGTAGCGCGCGCCTTTGCCTGACATGTGAGCCGCAAAGCGGGCTTCTAAGTTATTGGTAATGCCTGCGTAATAGGCACCGTTATTGCACTCCAGTAAGTATAAACACCAAGAGTCCTTTAGTACGCTAATCATTGGCAATCAAAAAACTAGTAAGTACCAGCCTGAATAAATTCCACTTTGTATCCATCGGGATCTTCCACAAAAGCGATGACCGTGGTGCCATGCATCATGGGGCCCGCCTCGCGCACGACTTTGCCGCCTGCGTTTCTTACGGCTTCACAGGCTTGATAGGCATCATCAACTTCAATCGCAATATGCCCATAAGCTTTGCCCATATCGTAGCTTTCAACGCCGTAGTTGTAGGTGAGCTCTAGCACGGTTTGGTCACTTTCAGCACCATACCCAACAAAAGCCAAGCTGAATTTTCCGTCTGGAAAGTCATGCTGGCGCAACAACTTCATGCCTAGAATTTCTGTATAAAATTTAATAGACCGCTCTAAGTTACCAACGCGGAGCATGGTGTGTAACATGCGCATAGATTTTTCTCTTTTACTGGTTTATTGATGTAATAGCGAATTTATTCGCGCTTAGATTGACTACTTGTTAACCGCAGTTAATTGATAATACTTTACCAACAACTGCTCTTTGCTCTCAACCACTTCCGGGTCAAATGGAATGCAATCAATCGGGCACACTTGCTGACACTGCGGTTTATCGTAGTGGCCTACACATTCTGTACATAACTCCGGGTTAATTTCGTAAATTTCTTCACCCTGAAAAATCGCGGTATTGGGGCACGCCGGCTCACAAACATCGCAATTAATGCATTCATCAGTAATCATTAATGCCATTTACTCTTTCACCCCATCCCAACGCATCAGGGCTCCATCTGCATGATGCCCCCAAAATCCTTTAAATGAACGTAATTCTTGTGAAAATAACATTCTCAACTTACCGTGACCATATTTATCATGCCAACTAACCAATAAGGTATACGGTCCTTCTTGGTTAAACTCATCTAAGCTGCCTGACACTTGCGAGCCATCTCTTTCAGTCATGACATATTGTCCTGACTTCACCCCTTTGTCACTGATACTAAATTCAGTTTTAATCGGGATATTAATCACAGAATTCACTTGCCCAATATAGGTACCAGACAAGCGCTGCAATGGATTAGGTTTATTGGTCGCACAGGCTGAAACCAGAACAATGAAGCAAAATAGAATACATTGATTAAATTTCTTCATCATTTGCCTAACTTTTGCAAAATCGCACACTTCACCGTGGACGATACAAACGCTTGCACATCACCACCCAGCGTAGCGACTTCGCGCACTAAGCTAGATGAAATAAACATAAACTGCTCAGATGGGGTTAGAAACAAAGTTTCAAATTCCGGGTAAAGCTTGCGGTTCATGCCTGCCAATTGAAATTCATATTCAAAATCAGAAGTAGCGCGTAAACCACGAATCACCATGTGCGCATTTTGTGCCTGCACAAATTGCATCAATAAGCCACTAAACCCGATTACACGTACATTGGTATACATTGAAAACACCGTCTGCGCCAAATGCACCCGCTCATCTAAGCTAAAAAGCGTAGTTTTATTCGTGCTACCCGCCACCGCCACAATCACCTCATCAAACAAATAGGCCGCGCGACGCACAAGGTCTTCATGCCCTAAGGTAATGGGGTCAAAAGTGCCGGGGTAAACGGCAATACGTTTTTTAATGTCAGTCATGTGTTGATTTTAACAGATGATAAAACACATTGCCTGCTTTGCTTTGCTTGATCACTTGCCAAGTATCTGTTTGTTTGATTGCGTACTCAGCTTCTGCATATACCACGGCATCATTATTTAAATGCGCGGGTAACAAGGGTAACACTTTATCTAACCAACCTTGGTTATATGGTGGATCCAGAAAAACCACGTCGAATAATTGCTGGTTTTTACCTAAAAAGCTTAAGGCATCATCATTTAACACCTGTGCGTTGATAGCATTGAGCGTGCTTTTGTTTTCTAAAATTGCTTTATAAACGACAGGCGCTTTTTCTACCAAAACAGCGGATTTGGCATTGCGCGATAACGCCTCAAACCCCATTATGCCTGTGCCTGCAAACAAATCCAGGCAAGTTAAGCCGGTTAAATCTTGCCCTAACCAGTTAAATACAGCTTGCCTGACGCGCTCGGGCGTTGGCCGTAAACCCTCAGCTTCAGGAAACTTAAGCAATCGGCTACGCCACTCACCCGCATTGATGCGGATAGTGTTTAGTTTTTTAGCTGCAACTTTACTCAAAATTGAATACTGACCTTTTTATAATTTTTTGTAGGTATTATTTAGCTTCGGGAACACCCACAATCACCGTCACAAAATTTTCAGGTTTTAGGCGACGGTTAAACGCGTCTTTAATCTGCGCAATGGTCACGTTAGCTACTTTTTCATTGTAATCATCCAAATAACTTAATGGCAACTTATAAAAACCAATCATCGCCAGATAATCCAGAATTTTCCCATTGCTATCAATACGCATTGGAAAACCACCAATAATGTTGTCTTTGGCAGCTTTTAACTCTTTATCAGTAACCCCATTTTTAATGAAGTTATCTAACGTTTCTCTCACTAACTTAAGCGCATCTTCAGCTTGATCTTTTTTAGTTTGCAAGCCAATTTGGAATGGGCCCAGCTCTGCCATTGGCATAAAATAACTATACACACTATAAACCAAGCCACGCTTTTCGCGAACCTCTTCCGTTAGGCGTGACACAAATCCACCACCGCCCAAAATATAATTGCCAACATACAACGGAAATAAGTCTGGATCACCACGTTTAATACCTGTGTAGCCTAATAAAATATGTGATTGTGAAGCGGGGTGTGTAATGCGTTGCTCTGTGGCCTGTGTTGGCGGCGTCACGGTTGCAATTGGCTGAGCTAATTCAACTTTAGGTAATCCGCTAGTTACTTTTTCAGCAATAGCATTGGCTTGCTCACGGGTTAAATCACCAATAATAGCAACCACCGCACCTTTTGCGCCATAAAATTGATGGTAAAAACTTTGCAGGTCTGCACGTTTTATTTTAGCCACAGTATCGACTTCACCGCTTTCCTCCAGGCGATAAGGGTGACTGCCATACAATGCTGCCATAAACGCTTTATTTGAAATGCTTTCCGGCTGCGTTGCAGATTCTTGCAAGCCTGAAATAATGCGTGCCTTTTCACGTGCCAGCACGGCTTCAGGAAAGTCAGGTTGTTGTATTACCTTGGTAAATACCTCAAGTGCTTGTGTTTTTTCACGCTCGCTACTTAAGGTGCGCAATTTAAACGCTGCGCGATCTGCATCAAAACTGCCACTTAAAATAGCGCCCACATCCGCCATTTTATTGGCGATTGCTTCGTCAGTCATCCCCGCAGCGCCAAGCGTCATTAAATATCGCGTCACGCCTGCAAGCCCAGAATTACCTGCCGTGTCACGCGCACTGCCAGCTGAAAAATTAATGCTCAAATCAACAATTGGCAAATCGTGATTCTCAACGAAATAGACCTCAGCGCCTGTACTAGTTTGCCATTGCTGAATTTTGATAGCGGCGTTACTGTTAAATGCCACTAAGCTACTTACTACTAGAATTAAAATTTGAATTTTTTTCACTTTAACTACCTTAACTAGATTCCCGCCTACGCGGGAATGACGGACTTGAAAAATTAGTCTATTTCAATCAAATTCAAACTGCTAAGCAAGACTAGGCGCACAATTCCGACGTGTACAATAAGTACACGAGGTGTTGTGCAACAACGTATTGCGACGCAGTTTGAAATTTAATGCACATGCGGCTTGCCTTGTGGCTTCGCATTCGGATCCATCGGTTGCGGATCAAGTGTTGCGATGGTTAAATTATCTTTAAGTAAATACTTTTTAGCCACCGCTTGCACCTGCTCTGGCGTTACCGCACGCAATTTAGCGGGGTAGTCTTGCAAAATTTTCCACGAAAAACCAATCGTTTCAATCGTACCTAACTGCATGCCTTGATAAAACATAGAGTCGCGTTTATACACGTCTGCTGCAATCACACCCGCCTTTACGCGGTCTAATTCTTCAACGGTAACGCCTGAGTCTTTAATGTTCTCAATTTGTTGCAGTAATGCGGCCTCAAGTTCAACAACGGTTTTACCTTCGCTTGGTGTGCCATCCAAAGCAAACAAACTTTGGCGACCACGGGCTAATAAATCATAGCCAGCACTCGCATCTATCGCCAACTGCGTTTCGCGCACTAGGTTTTGATTAAGTCGTGCCGCTGGATTACCGCTAAGCACACCAGCCAACACCTCTAGGGCATACGGCTCCCAATCCGTTTCAGGGTTTGCCAATGTCGGCACATGATAGCCCATGAGCAAATAAGGTAATTTGGCTGGCGCCTTCACCACCACACGACGCTCACCAATTTGAGCAGGCTCCACTTGCGGTTTACGCGCAGGCAAAACTTTAGGTTTTAAATGGCCAAAATGCTTTTTCGCCAAGGCATAAACTTCTTGCGCGTTCACATAACCAACCACCACCAGCGTCGCGTTATTGGGGGCATACCAATTGTGGTACCACTCGCGCGCATCCTCAACCGTCATGTTTTCAAGATCATTCATAAAGCCAATCACAGGCCGTGCATAAGGGTGCGCACGATAAACGACACCCTGAAAAGCCTCATTCACTTGAGATTGTGGCTTATCATCAGTACGCCAGCGCCGCTCTTCCATCACCACCTTAATTTCTTTTGCAAACTCTTCTTCAGTGAGCTGTAAATTTACCATGCGATCTGCCTCTAGCTTAAATGAGAGTGGCAAATTCGATTTTTCAAGCTGCTGGAAATAGCAAGTGTAATCAGTGCTGGTAAAGGCATTTTCTTTGCCGCCAGCCGCAGCAATCAGCCGTGAAAATTGACCAGCAGGCACTTGCTTCGTGCCTTTAAACATCATGTGTTCTAGCACGTGGGCTACGCCTGTTTTACCATTCACCTCATCTAAGCTACCTGCGCGATACCAAACCTGCGACACTACTACGGGTGAGCGATGATCTTCTTGCACAATCAGCTTCAAGCCGTTATCAAGTTTAAATTCCTGTATTGAGGCATTAGCAAATACCGTTAACGGCATCACTAACAAAAAAAATAAAAAGCTTTTAAGTCGCACAGTACAAATCTCCGGATGTTTTTCTTATGGCATTTTGATATAGCGCTTCATAAATACAAAGCTTTAAGTGCGCCATTCAAATCAAACTTTGTGACAAGGATACCACTTTGTTAGTTCATCAATAAGGTTACCAGCCTGAAGGACGGGGTTTCAACCAGTAAGGAATTGGATGAAAAAACTGTACCACTATTAGGCAATACGCCTGCAGGCATTGATTTAAGTCAGCTTTTTATTGCGCCGACTGCAACATGGAAAATTACCCCTTCAAATACAATCGGCGTTTCAGTTAACTTAGCTTATCAACGTTTTGGAGCTAAAGGGCTGCAAAATTTTGATAACGCAAGTTATAGCAAATATCCAGGTAAAGTGACCAATAACGGTCACGACGCTTCATGCGGTGCAGGCGTACATATCGGCTGGATTGGACAAGTCAGTGACGCCGTCACTTTAGGCGCAACTTGGGTGTTGCCAAACAAATCTGAATTGTCATTTGCCTACATGCATGCGTTTGAGGAAAAAGTGCGCGGTAACGGCTCTATTCCCACAAACTTTGGCGGTGGCGAAGCCAACCTGAAAATGTACCAAGACTCACTCGGTATTGCCTACGGCTGGCAGCTTTAATTTAAGTTATAATTAACAGACAAGGCCGCGCACATACTGTGTGCGGCTTCTTTTATTTACCCCTAAACATGTTACGGCAGCAATTCTATGATAATCGACTGGAACAACTTTACGCCTTGGTCTGCGCTGGCAGGTGGCGCACTTATTGGCATCTCAGCATCGCTTTTTATTTTGCTCAATGGGCGCATCGCTGGCATTACCGGCATTATTGGCGGCTTGTTTCGACCCGTGGCGCATGATGCAGGCTGGCGCATCGCTTTCACCCTTGGCTTGATTGCAGCTCCTCTCGTTTGGCTTTTATTCAGCCAGCTTCCAGAGATTACAATTGATGCAGGTTACGAACTGCTTGTTATCGCAGGCCTCATCGTCGGCTTTAGTGCGCGCTACGGTTCAGGCTGCACTAGCGGGCATGGGGTATGTGGTATTTCACGCTTGTCTCCACGCTCTATTATTGCCACGCTGGCCTTTATGGGTACAGGCTTTCTAACGGTTTATATTATGCGTCACTTGCTAGGAGCATAAAAAATGAAAAAACGGTTAGGCAATGCCAGCGCGCTGATTTTTGCACTGCTATCTGGCCTCATATTTGGTCTGGGGCTCATTTTAGCGGGGATGTCCAACCCGGCTAAAGTACTGGCTTTTCTTGATTTAGCTGGCGGGTGGGATCCCTCCCTAGGCTTAGTCATGGGTGGTGCCATTGCCATTGGCTTGATTGCCTTTAAAATAGCTGGCAAACGTAGCAGCAGCTTTTTAGGCCTACCGATGAACCTACCCACCTCGCGCATTAGTGATAAACGCTTGGTTGTTGGCGGCTTGGTCTTTGGCATTGGCTGGGGGCTGGTTGGCATTTGCCCTGCACCGGCATTTGTTTTGCTTGGCACAGGTAGTGTTAAGGGCATCGTTTTTCTAGTCGCCATGCTAATCGGCATGGGCTTATTTGAGCTATTTGAAAGCTATTGCAAATCAAAACTAGCTTCAAAAAAACCATAACGACACTGCATCGCATATCGTTTGGTTCAATTGCAAACGTTTTAGTGAAGCGGACTAAGAGCGCTGAATTAAGCTAAAATAGCGCATCTACATCAAGCGACTTATTAGCGACTTAAACTTATGTTCGATTTCTTTAAAAAAGCCAAAACACCGCCTAACGCAGAAGCAAACCAACCCCTACCGACTGAAGCCGAGACGAGCAAAAGCTGGGCGGAACGCTTAAAACAAGGCTTGGCCAAAACACGTAACCAGCTTGGCAGCCAGCTGTCTGGTTTGTTTGGCGGCGGTAAAATTGACGCTGAAGTTTACGAAGAGCTTGAAACGATTTTACTTACCTCAGATGTCGGCGTCAGTGCCACGCAACACTTATTAAACGACATTAAAAGCCGCGTTAAACGTCAAAGTTTAGATGATACGGTGCAACTTAAAGCCGCACTCAAAGATGCGCTTTCTGACCTACTGTTACCCCTACAAAAACCACTGGAAACAAGCACGCACCAACCTTTTGTGATTATGCTCGCCGGTGTAAATGGTGCGGGGAAAACCACTACTATTGGTAAACTGGCTAATCACTTTCAATCGCAAGGTAAAAGTGTGCTGATTGCCGCTGGCGACACTTTTAGAGCTGCCGCGCGCGAACAACTGCAAATTTGGGGTGAGCGGAACAACGTGCATGTGGTTGCCAGTGAAGGTGGCGATGCTGCCGCTGTGATGTTTGATGCCATCAACTCTGCTCGTGCTAAAAATATCGACATCGTGTTAGCCGACACTGCTGGTCGCTTGCCGACGCAAATGCACCTGATGGATGAAATCGCCAAGGTAAAACGCGTGATGGACAAAGCGCTGCCAGGCGCACCACATGAGGTGTTGTTGGTATTAGATGCTAATACTGGTCAAAATGCCGTGACACAAGTTAAAATTTTTGACGATGCACTGGGCGTGACAGGTTTGGTATTAAGTAAACTTGACGGCACAGCCAAAGGTGGCGTAATTGCGGCGATTGCGCAAGCACGCCCTATTCCTATTCGCTACATTGGCATTGGTGAAGCCATTGATGATTTAAGACCATTCAACGCCAATGAATTTATTGATGCGATGCTTGATTAGTCATGTTGACTTAGTCAAAAATAAAACCCCGCATGGCGAGATGCAGATTAGCCTACTGCGCACCTTAAGCGCGCTGGATTTGAAAGCGTTACTAAAAATAAAGGGGCTACGTTAAGTAACCCCTTAAATTTATGCACGGTCAGGTGTTTCTAAATGATGCGTTTAAATAATGAGCGCTTATCAAATCGATATGAAAGTACATCGGGTATGTAAGTCGCTAGCACCAATAATGCGGCAATGATTAAAAATATCCATCGCACAGAATAAGCCGTTACAAACTTTGCCGCAGGGGTTTGTGATTGTACAAACTCATAAAATTCAGGTTTATCGGTGCCCTCTATGTATTGTCCTTTAATTTCATTCGCCATATCTTT
>JAURWJ010000108.1 GCA_030655015.1 Methylotenera sp.
AGAAGGCGGGTGGCTAGCAAATAAACCCTCAATGAAGTTACTTTTACGATCAGCACTTAATTTCACAAAGGTTTCTTGTAACGTTACCGCTGCCGCTGGGTCGTAACCCGCTTTTTTCATGTATTGCATGCCGTATAAATCAGACTCACTCTCAGCATCACGGCCGTATTTACTATTCACCAGTTGCGAGCCCACTTGCGCACCACCGACAATCAAATTAGCGTAGTCAGTATTTTGTGCGCCAATGCCAACGGCAATCATCGCCCCTTGTAAAAATATACCGCGCTCCATGCCTTGCGCGCCGTGGCGAGCGGCAGCATGCACCATTTCATGCCCCATGACAGCCGCTAATTCAGCCTCACTATTCAATTCATAAAGCAGGCCACGGTTAAAGGCAATTTTTCCGCCCGGCATTGCCCAGGCATTGGGTACGGAGTCATTGATCACCGCATACTCATACGGAAGCTTGCGGTCTGACACTGCTGCTAGCTTGTCACCCACACTTTTAACATAAGCCGTAAGCTCAGGGTCGAGTACGTAATCGCCGCCTTGAGATTGGCGCGTCGGTGAGTAATTTTTCTGGCCAATTGATATTTCCTGAGCCTCGGAAACTAGCTGAAACTCACGTTTTTTAGTCACAGGATTGGTACCACATGCGCTGGGTAACAGCGTGAGGGCGACTAACAAAGTGACTGATAATTTTTTACCTATGTTTAGGCATAGTTTATGTTGCATGATGATGCACTCGACTGTTCGATGTTAAAAAATGAAGTAAAAAAACGAAGTAAAAGCATAGCGCAAAAATGTGGATGCGCTAATCGTTTTTGATGTGAAACTCGTAAAGTTTCGTAAAATGCTGACTAAATATTTGCTACTTGTAGAGTTTATGTGCGTGAATGTATTCAATCACACTATCTGGCATTAGGTAGCGCGCAGAATGGCCGTGCTTAAATGCCTCACGAATCGCCGTAGATGAAATATCCAGTGCCGTGACTTGGCGCATGGTGACAAACCCTGCTGGAGTGGTATGCAAATCATCACTATGTTCGGTGTAGTGGTTATGCAAAAAGGTTTCTAAAATATTTGGCAGCTTATTCGCTTCAGATTGAGGTCTTTGTACCAGTGCAATATGGCAAAGCTGGATGATTTCTTGCCAGCGGTACCATGTATCAAACTTAGTGAAAGCGTCACTACCCATCAATAGCGTAATGCTAGCTTTCATGCCAAGTTCTTCACGCAGGCTTAGTAGTGTGTCTATGGTGTAAGACGCGCCGGCTCTGTGCAGTTCACGGTCATCGAAGGTAAAGCAGGGGTTATTTTTAATACTTAAGTGCACCATCGCTACACGATGTTCTGCGCTGATAATTGGGGTGTTTTTGTGCGGTGGATTGGCCGCGGGGATAAAGCGTACTTCATCAAAATTTAAGGCATCGGCAAGTTCTTGCGCCATGCGTAAATGCCCAAAATGAATCGGGTTAAATGTGCCGCCAAAAATACCGATAGCAGGTATTTGAATGGTGGGATTTCCGATAACTTTCAAACTTGCGTCCGTTTAGTTAAGCACGCACATGCCCATCGCCCAATACTACATATTTGAGCGAGGTTAAGCCTTCTAAACCGACTGGGCCGCGCGCGTGCAGTTTGTCAGTCGAAATGCCGATTTCAGCACCTAAGCCATATTCAAAGCCATCGGCAAAACGTGTGGATGCATTCACCATCACGCTGCTGGAATCAACTTCACGCAAGAATCTGCGCGCCTTAGTGTAGTTTTCCGTCACAATTGCCTCGGTATGTTGCGATGAGTGTTGGTTGATGTGGGCAATTGCTTCATCTAAACCGCTGACTACTTTGCAAGAAATTATCGCCGCTAAATACTCAGTGTAATAATCTTCTTCAGTCGCTGGTTTAGCTTGTTTCACCAAGAGACAAGTTTCCGCACAGCCACGAATTTCAACGCCGTGTGCGGTGAGCATGTCGGCAAGTTTAGGTAGCATGGTAGTAGCAACGGAGCGCGCAATCAGTAGCGATTCTGCCGTGTTGCAAGTGCCGAGCCGCTGTGTTTTGCTGTTTTCTACAATACGTAATGCTTTATCAAAATCTGAATCATCATCTACATAGACATGGAAATTGCCATACAGATGCTTAATGACGGGAATGCGTGCATCGTTAGAAATACGCTCAATCAGCCCCTTACCACCGCGTGGCACAATCACATCTACGTATTGCTTCATGGTAATCAGTTCACCTACCGCGGCGCGGTCTGTGGTTTCTACCACTTGTACGGCTGTAGTTGGTAAGCCTGCGGTAGCAAGACCTTCATGCACCAATTTTGCCAGCGCCTGATTGCAATGTATCGCTTCACTTCCGCCGCGCAAAATGGCAGCGTTGCCAGACTTGATGCACAAGCCGGCAGCGTCGATAGTGACATTTGGGCGCGCTTCGTAAATGATGCCAATGACGCCTAGTGGCACGCGCATTTGCCCAATTTGAATGCCGCTTGGGCGATATTTGAAATTGCTCATTTCACCGATTGGGTCAGCAAGGCTGGCAATTTGCGTCAGACCTTCTGCCATGCCGTTAATCGACTTTTCAGTCAAGGTGAGTCGATC
>JAURWJ010000104.1 GCA_030655015.1 Methylotenera sp.
ACATGGCCTCCCAAAATACGTAGTACAAAATCGCATCTAATGCACTGAATACCCCGATCATTAAACCGCTCATAATCAGGAATGATGCCATGTATTGCGCTACACGTTTTTCAATGACTTCCCACGCGGCAATCACAACTATCACAGTGGTAAAGCTCGTCAGCAATATCAGTGGTACCGCAATACCATCTGCACCTAAGTGATAATTGATATTGAAAGACAATATCCACTGAAAGCCTTCTTGAAATTGAAAGCCGCCATCAGCGACATTAAAGTGCGTATAAAGTGGAATGGTCACCAAGAAGCTGGCGACGCTACCAGCTAATGCTAGCCACCGCGTAACATTGGGTTTGTTATCATTTGCGGTAAACAATACCAAAACACCCGCCAAAACAGGTAACCAGATGGCAAAACTTAAGATATGCTGGGTAAAATATTCAACCATTTTCTTTTTATACTTTACTTAAAATTTGAGCGAGTAGAAAGACAGCATAAAGAACACGCCGATAATCATCGCAAATGCGTAGTGATAAATAAGGCCAGATTGCAACTTGCGTACAATCCCGGAGAGCTTGCTGATTAGATTTGCAGTGCCATTAACGGCACCATCAATGATTTTCACATCTCCAATCAGCCATAATTTATTGCCAATAAAACGTGAACCTGCGGCAAAAACGCGTTCATTGAAGCTATCAAAACCATATTTGTTTTCTAAAATGCAGTTAATGACAGCAAAACGTTTTTGAATTGCAGTAGGAATATCCGGGCGCTTCATGTAGAAGAACCAAGCTAAACCAACACCGGATGCCGCCAATGCAAACGGCAGAGTCATTAAGCCATGCAACGCCATGCCTGTAGCTGAGTGGAATATGGTATGCCAATGATGGGTAAGCTCATGCATTGCAGGATGTGCGCCGGCATCTACAGAAATCACCCCTTTAAAAAACTCACCATATAACATCGGCTCAATCGCAAAATAACCAATCAATAACGAAGGAATAGCCAATAAAATCAATGGCAATTTAATCACCCAGCCCGGCTCATGCGGGTCATCCGCTGGGCTTAATCCGTGGTGGTGCTCTTCATCGTGATGCGCGTCGTCATGATGAACATCATGCTTGACCTCTCGCCATTTTTCCTTGCCATGAAACACTAAGAAATACATGCGGAAACTATAAAATGCAGTCACAAAAACGCCAGCAAGTACAGCAAAGTAAGCAAAACCACTACCGGGAATGGTTGAGAACTTTGCCGCCTCAATAATGCTATCTTTTGAGTAAAAGCCTGAAAAAAAATGGTGTGCCAATCAGCGCCAACGAGCCGATAAGGGAGGTAATCCAAGTCACAGGCATATATTTTTTAAGGTTACCCATATTACGGATATCTTGATCGTGGTGCATCCCCATAATCACCGCACCCGCGCCCAAG
>JAURWJ010000127.1 GCA_030655015.1 Methylotenera sp.
TATATCAATAGGCACCTTACGCATGTGCACCAACAGAATTTGCTCACGGCCTTTGATGTCTGGTAAGCCTACCATTACTTGACGGTCAAAGCGGCCTGGACGTAATAAGGCTTTATCCAGCACATCAGCTCTATTGGTGGCAGCAATCACAATCACGCCTGAATTTGCTTCAAAACCATCCATTTCCACCAACATTTGGTTGAGTGTTTGTTCACGCTCATCGTTACCGCCACCAGTGCCAGCGCCTCGACTACGACCTACAGCATCAATTTCATCAATAAAAATAATGCACGGTGCATTCTTTTTAGCGGTTTCAAACATATCACGGACACGAGATGCACCTACACCGACAAACATTTCAACAAAGTCAGAACCTGAAATCGTAAAAAACGGCACTTTAGCTTCACCCGCAATTGCACGCGCGATTAAGGTTTTACCCGTACCAGGTGGGCCCACCAGCAGAACACCACGTGGAATACGTCCGCCTAGCTTCTGAAATTTTGTAGGCTCGCGCAAAAACTCAACTAGCTCAAACACCTCTTCTTTTGCCTCATCGCAACCGGCAACGTCAGCAAAAGTTGTTTGATTGCTACCTTCATCCAATTGACGTGCCTTGCTTTTACCAAACGAGAATGGGCCGCCACCCTTGCCGCCACCTTGCATTTGGCGCATAAAAAAGACCCAAACACCAATGAGTAAAATCATCGGAAACCATGAAACAAAAATACTCATAAGAAACGACTGTTCCTCATCTGGCTTAGCTTCAACCGTCACGTTATTTTTAAGCAAATCTGAGATCAGCCACGGATCTGACGGCGCATAAGAAGTAAATTTTTTACCATCTTGCGTAGTGCCGCGTAGTACGCGCCCATCAATTTGAACTTTAGCAATACGTCCGTCTTTAACTTCTTGAATAAATTGAGAATATACAACTTGATTGTCCGCGCTAGTTTTAACGCCAGACAAGTTGAATACTGCCATCAATATCATGGCAATGGCTAACCAAATGGCTACATTCTTAAATACATTATTCAAAATTTATTTCCTTTATCAACAACACTTGCAATATTGAGCCTAAAAGCATTCATAGACTTTTTAGTAGATTAACCCAATTTTCAGGGTTTGCGACCCAGACCCAACAAATAAACTTCACTGCTTCTATCACGTGATGCTTTAGGTTTACGTGTGACGACTTTATCAAACATTGGGCGCATGTTTTTTATGATCTCATCAAATCCAGCGCCGATAAATACCTTGACCAAAAAATTGCCACTTGGTTTCAACCGTTCTCGACAAAAGTCTAGCGCCAACTCTGTCAGGTAGGCCGCACCCGCCTGATCCACATCCTTAACACCACTGATATTGGGTGCCATATCTGCGATTACAAGGTCAACTTGCACATTATTTAATTTTTCTTCCAGTAGCCTTAACACCGATTCCTCACGAAAATCGCCCTGTATAAAAGTAACGCCACCGATGGGTTGCATGTCTAAAATGTCTAACGCGATGACTTTCCCGTGACCTTTTAAACGTTGCACCGCAACTTGCGACCAGCTACCAGGGGCTGAGCCTAAGTCCACGATCGTCATGCCTGGTTTGATGAGCTTATCTTTATCATCAATTTCCATCAACTTATAGGCGGCGCGCGCACGATAGCCATCTTTCTGCGCAAGTTTCACATAGGGGTCATTCAGATGCTCTAGCATCCAGGCTTTACTGGTACGGGTGGGTTTCATAATGGATACTTTTCATGGCTGATACGACGTCATCCAATAAACATTGCTTCGTGTTAAAATATACGACTATTTAATTCTGTAAGTACATAATGAAACTAAGCACTAAACAAATCGCGCATTTACGTGGCCTTGCACACAACCTAAACCCGGTCGTGATGATAGGGAACAACGGGCTCACTGAAAATGTCATCAAAGAAATTGAACTTAACTTAAACTCACATGAGCTGATTAAAGTACAAGTTGCCGGTGATGATCGTGCCGTACGTAAAGCTATTTTTGATGAAATTTGTAGCAAAACCAGCGCTATTGCTGTGCATCACATTGGCAAACAGTTGGTATTTTATCGCCCAAGCAGCACCATCAAAGAAAGTGTAAAAGTGGTAATACCAAAAATTTAAAGTGTATGCGCTATTTTTAAAATAAATTAGCGCGCTTTTAACACCATGACGACTGCCAGCATGCACTCAATTAAATAAGCCATACTCGCCACACCATGCCAAGTTTTAAATCGGTCAGCAAATACACTTTGCATCACATCTGCGGGTAGCGCCTGTGCTTTTAGGCCTTGCAAAATATGTTGGATACCAAAGTGACCAGCAAGCACCAATAGCAACATAAAAAATACTGCCCAGAAAAATGATTGTTTTAACGCTGGCGTGCCAAATTGCACTAATCGGCAAATCAGCAAATAAAACGCACTGGCTAAACCAATGTAACTCACCACGGTAAATAACTTACCTGCGAGGCTACCCGCCAGCTGTTTATCTTGCAGGCTATCAAATAGCACATAGGCACTGATCCCCGTAGTCCATAATGCGCCAGCCCATAGGGCGATAATGATCAGTGATAGTCTATAAGCCATATTGATATACTAAACTTAATATTAGGTAACAATTAAATATATAACACATCGAGTACTTCATACTCTTTAATACCGCCAGGTGCGGCAATTTCGGCAATATCACCTACTGATTTACCAATCAATCCGCGAGCGATTGGTGAGGCTATTGAAATTTTTCCGCCTTTAATATCCGCTTCATCTTCACCTACAATTTGATAGGTTTTATTATCGCCTGAATCCAAGTCTTCAATATTAACTGTTGCACCAAATACCACACGGCCTTCAGCGTTCAATGTATGTGGATCGATGACTTGCAAATTAGACAGTTTAGCTTCCAGCTCGTTAATACGGCCCTCAATGAAGCTTTGACGCTCTTTTGCCGCTTCGTACTCTGCATTTTCAGACAAGTCGCCCTGCGCACGTGCCTCAGCAATCGCTTGAATAATATAGGGTCTATCGACACTACGTAAACGTAACAACTCTTCTTTTAGCAATTCTGCGCCACGTACTGTTACTGGAATTTGACTCATTGCCATATTGCACCCTCTAATAAAAAAACAAACCACACTCACATGAGCGTGGTTTGTAATGGTAAAAATTAATTTTTTTGAATTAAGCTGTTTTGTGAATTAGCTTAAGTTTATTTTAGCTGAGTAGTTTATGCAAGTTTTGTAATGACTCTACCGTAATCTCTTGCATATGTGCCATACCGACACATGCGGCTTTTGCACCTGCAATCGTGGTGTAATAAGTCACCTTGTTTTGTAGCGCACTGCGGCGAATTTCATAAGAGTCAGCCACAGCACGTTTATCCTCAGTGACATTCACAATAAAGCTGATATCGCCGTTTTTAATCATATCCACAATGTGTGGGCGACCTTCAGCCACTTTATTCACGGCTTGCACTTTTAAACCGCGTTCTGTTAACGCTGCGGCTGTACCTTTAGTCGCCACCAATTCAAACCCTAACTGATGTAATTGCTGTGCGATTTCAACTACTTTTACGTAATCTTCTTTACGCACACTAATAAAGGCTCTACCACCCTCTGGTAGTTTGGCAGAGGCGCCAAGTTGTGACTTCAAAAATGCTTCAGCAAATGTGCTGCCCACCCCCATCACCTCGCCGGTTGACTTCATCTCTGGGCCTAGAATTGTATCTACACCAGGGAACTTGATGAATGGAAATACCGCTTCTTTAACTGAGTAGAATGGAGGAATAATCTCGCGCGTCACATTTTGTGATGCCAGCGATTGCCCTACCATGCAACGTGCCGCCACTTTGGCCAATTGCAAGCCACAGGCTTTAGAAACAAACGGTACAGTACGTGAAGCGCGTGGGTTTACCTCTAACACAAATACGGTTTCACCTTGAATCGCAAACTGCACGTTCATCAAACCTACCACACCTAACGCCCTCGCCATCTGCTTGGTTTGGTCACGCAATTCATCTTGCAACTTAGCTGACAAACTATAAGGCGGCAGTGAACATGCTGAGTCACCTGAATGCACACCAGCCTGTTCAACGTGCTCCATAATGCCGCCAATAATCACATCACCCGTGTTATCGCATAATGCGTCGACATCAACCTCAAGTGCATCATTCAAGAATCGATCCAGTAACACCGGTGACTCATTTGAAACTTTTACTGCTTCACGCATGTAACGTTCAAGCTGGCTTTGTTCCTGCACAATTTCCATCGCACGACCGCCCAGCACATAACTTGGACGCACCACTAACGGATAACCAATTTCCAGCGCCAATCGAATAGCATCTTCCGGCGTTCTGGCTGTACGGTTTGGCGGTTGTTTTAAACCTAATTCCTGTAACATTTTTTGAAAACGTTCGCGGTCTTCGGCTTTATCGATCGCATCCGGGGTTGTGCCAATAATCGGCACGCCAGCTTTTTCTAAATCACGCGCTAATTTAAGCGGCGTTTGACCACCATATTGCACAATCACGCCCACTGGCTTTTCCAGTGCTACAATTTCCAGCACATCTTCCAGTGTCACTGGCTCAAAATACAGACGGTCTGACGTATCGTAATCAGTAGAAACGGTTTCGGGGTTACAGTTCACCATAATGGTTTCATAACCATCTTCACGCATGGCAAACGCAGCATGCACGCAGCAATAATCAAATTCAATACCCTGACCGATACGGTTTGGTCCACCACCCAGCACCATGATTTTCTTTTTGTCGGTTGGTTGCGCTTCGCATTCTTCTTCATAGGTTGAATACATATACGCGGTGTTGGTAGCAAACTCAGCCGCACAGGTATCTACGCGCTTATACACAGGACGCACCTGCAACGCCTGCCTGTAGGCACGCACCGCATGTTGGTCCGTATTAAGCAATGTCGCTAAACGGCGGTCTGAAAAACCACTGCGTTTTAGTTTTAACAAAGCATTTTTGTCTAAATCAGCAATGTGCTTGCCTTTTAATGCCTGCTCACGGTCAATCAGATCTTTAATTTGCACCAAGAACCAAGTGTCAATTTTTGAAATATCAAATACTTCAGCAACGCTCAATCCCATTCTAAAAGCATCGCCCACATACCAAATACGCTCTGGCCCTGGCACGCCAATCTCTTTAGTAATCGTATCTAAATCTGTCGTTTTTTCGTCTAAACCATCCACACCCACTTCAAGACCACGCAACGCTTTTTGGAATGACTCCTGAAATGTACGACCAATAGCCATCACCTCGCCCACAGATTTCATCTGGGTGGTTAAACGTGAATCTGCCTGTGGGAATTTTTCAAAAGCAAATCTTGGTATTTTGGTAACCACGTAATCGATACTTGGCTCAAATGACGCAGGCGTTGCGCCACCAGTAATGTCATTACGCAATTCATCCAAAGTAAAGCCAACGGCCAATTTAGCCGCTACTTTAGCAATGGGGAAGCCAGTTGCTTTTGATGCAAGTGCAGAGGAGCGCGACACACGCGGGTTCATCTCAATCACAATCATGCGGCCATCATCTGGGTTAATCGCAAACTGCACATTGGAACCACCAGTATCAACACCGATTTCACGCAAAACTGCCAATGAGGCATTACGCATGATTTGATATTCTTTATCGGTCAGCGTTTGTGCAGGCGCCACGGTGATAGAGTCGCCCGTATGCACCCCCATTGGGTCCAGGTTCTCTATTGAGCAAATAATAATGCAATTATCGACAGAGTCGCGCACCACTTCCATCTCATACTCTTTCCAACCAAGTAGCGATTCTTCAATCAACAACTCACTGGTAGGAGAAGCATCTAATCCGCGCTCACAAATGGTGATGAACTCTTCACGATTGTAAGCAATACCGCCACCGCTACCACCCATGGTAAATGACGGACGAATAATCGCTGGATAGCCAATACTGGCTTGCACTTGCAAAGCTTCTTCCATACTATGGGCAATCATCGAGCGCGCTGAACCCAACCCGATTTTCGTCATCGCCTCTTTAAACTTTTGACGATCTTCTGCTTTATCAATCGCCTCTTTTGAAGCGCCAATCAACTCAACATTGTACTTAGCCAGCACACCGTGCTTATCTAAATCCAGCGCGCAATTCAAAGCCGTTTGCCCACCCATGGTCGGCAACAAAGCATCCGGGCGTTCTTTTTCAATGATTTTTTCTACCACTTGCCAAGTGACGGGCTCGATGTAGGTGGCGTCTGCCATCTCAGGGTCAGTCATAATGGTAGCAGGGTTAGAGTTTACCAAAATCACACGGTAACCTTCTTCACGCAATGCTTTACAAGCTTGCGCGCCAGAGTAATCAAACTCGCAAGCTTGCCCAATCACAATTGGGCCTGCGCCGATAATAAGAATTGATTTTATGTCAGTACGCTTAGCCATTAGCCAGCCTTTCTTTCTTCTGTCTTACGTGCTTGCATCATGCTAATAAAGCGGTCAAACAAATAACTCATTTCAGTCGGCCCTGGACTCGCCTCGGGGTGCCCCTGGAAGCTAAAAGCAGGTTTATCTGTACGCGCAATGCCTTGCAAGCTGCCATCAAATAATGAAACATGCGTCACCTTAACATTAGCCGGCAATGTTGCAGCATCTGCGGCAAAGCCATGATTTTGGCTCGTAATGTAAACACGTTTGGTTTCAAGGTCTTGCACTGGATGATTTGCACCATGGTGGCCAAATTTCATTTTGAGCGTTTTTGCGCCACTTGCCAGTGCCAACAACTGATGACCTAAACAAATACCAAAAGTTGGGATGCCAGAATCTACAATCGTTTTAATCGCTGCAATTGCGTAATCACAAGGCTCTGGATCACCAGGTCCATTGGATAAAAACACGCCATCAGGCTTATACGCCAATGCTTCTTCAGCCGTCGTTTGTGCTGGCAACACCGTCACCTTGCAACCGCGCGAAACCAACATACGTAAAATATTACGCTTAACACCGTAATCAAACGCAACTACATGAAACTGCTCCGCAGGGGCTTTTGTAAAGCCTTGACCTAACGCCCACTCACCCTCTGTGAATTGATAGGGTTTATCGCACGTCACCACTTTGGCCAAATCCATCCCGTTCAAACCGGGAAAGCCGGCAATCGCAGACGTAGCCAATGACAACGCCTTGGCTTCATCAGCCTCGCCAGCAATGATTACACCTGTTTGCGCACCTTTTTCACGCAAGATGCGCGTAAGTTTACGGGTATCAATCTCAGCAATCGCCACCACATTGTTAGCCACCAAATAGTCAGACAAAGACTGTGTATTTCTGAAATTGCTGTGCGTTAAAGGCAGATCGCGAATGATCAGACCACTTGCATAAACTTTAGCCGACTCAACATCTTCGTTATTCACACCGTAATTACCGATATGCGGATAAGTGAGCGTCACCATTTGCTTGGTGTAAGATGGATCAGTGAGTATCTCTTGATAACCAGTCATGGAAGTATTAAACACAACCTCGGCGACCGCATACCCTGCAGCACCAATTGATGTGCCACGAAACACGGTTCCATCTGCTAATACAAGTATGGCGGGCAGATTTTGTGACACAGCAACTCCTCCAGTTTTCGATAAAGTATCGATATTAAATCAATGACATTTAAGTATTTTTATTGTCCATCATGAGCAGATGGCAGATATGCAAAACGGGAGGAGCGTTGAATACTCTTCCCGTTTCAGAATTAACGAATTATAGCGAAAAAAATGCGACTAATCAATGTCAACGTTGCAATTGCAACATCTGCCTGTCATGTATTTTCGCCAAAAACACTTGCGCAAAAATGGCGCCTAATAGTGCCAGGAACATATCCCATTGCGTATCCCATATATCACCTTGCGTGGCAAGAAAAGCTACAGCATCGCTGCCTGAAGCCAACGCGACCCACCACTCGATAAACTCATAAAAAGCACTGATTGCCAGACAAATACAAGTCACTATAAAGAACAGCCACTTACCTGACCGAAGTGGTGAGGTGCGCAATAAAATCTCGCGAGTAATAATAGCTGGAACAAAACCTTGCGCCACATGACCTACGCGATCATAGTAGTTACGGTCCAAATCATAATAATCTCGCAGCCAACTAAACAGCGGCATTTCAGCGTAAGTGTAGTGCCCACCCACCAGTAAAATGATGGCATGTAGCAAAATCAAACCGTACACCAGATTAGTCAATGGAAATTTAGCATAGGTCATCATGAGTAATGGCAAGCCGATGAGCACAGGAAACACCTCAAGAAACCAGATGAAATAATCATGTGGTCGAATTGCTGACCAAACAAAAACTGTAGCAAAACACACAAGTAACCATGTTAAATATTGGCGATCATTCATAATAAGACAACCTCATTAGTCAAAGCCAAAACGCCTTATCAGATAAGCTTTAACCATCTGCGTAAGTGCCAAATAGACTGCTAGCATAGCCGCCAAATATAACCAAAAGATTGAAGGTAGCGGCGTCATCTGCAACGTAGGTGCCAACGAGGAATAAGGTAAATATGCGCCAATGATGCAGATAGTGACGGTTGTGATTAACAATGGCAAGCTTGGTTTACTTTGCAGAAAAGGGACTTTACCCGTCCTAAGCACATGCACGATCAAGGTTTGCGATAGCAATGACTCGACAAACCAAGCTGTTTGGAACAAACCGGCACGTTCTGGCGTTGTACATTCAAAAACAAACCACATCAGCCCGAATGTCAAATAATCAAAAATAGAACTGATTGGCCCAATGGTCAATATATATCTGGAAATATTGGCAATTTCCCATTTGCGTGGCTTTGAGAGATATTCTTCATCGACGAAATCTGTAGCCACTGAGGTTTGAGAAAAATCGTACAGCAGGTTATTGAATAAGATTTGCACTGGCGCCATCGGCAAAAAAGGTAGAAAGGCGCTGGCACCAAGCACACTGAACATATTGCCAAAATTAGAACTGGCACTCATCCTGATATATTTAATAATATTCCCAAAAACCTTCCGACCCTCAATTACACCTTCTTTGATGATTAGTAGATTTTTTTCAAGCAGAATAATGTCAGCGGATTCCTTCGCAATATCGACGGCGGTATCGACTGAAATGCCCACATCAGCCGCTTTTAGCGCTGGGCCATCATTGATGCCATCGCCCATAAAGCCAACGACATGGTTTTTTGATTGTAAGGCATGGATGACACGCGCTTTTTGTTGCGGCGAGAGTTTTGCAAAAATGGTCGTTGTCTCCACCTCTTCTGCCAACTCAATATCCGTCATCTTTTCCATCTGGTTTCCCAGCATGATTCTGTCTACTGAAAGGCCGACATCATGACAAATCTTGCGGCTTACTACTTCGTTATCACCAGTTAAAATTTTGACCTCAACCCCATATTGCAAAAGGCTTGCAATTGCAGGTGCAGCCGATTCCTTGGGTGGATCGAGAAAAGCGATATAACCGCTCAGAATCAGATTTGACTCGTCGCTTGGCGCATAAACCAACTGAGCAGGACCAACCTCTTTGTAAGCCACTGCAATGACACGAAATCCATCTTCATTCAGATCTTTAACTACCCTGTCAATTTCTGCCATATGCAGCGGTTCAAGCCAGAGCGTCTCCCCATTCTTTTGCACACGATCACAGATGCTAAAAACCTCCTCCACAGCGCCTTTACAGACCAGTAAATGTGATGTTTTATTTTTTTCTACAATGACGGACATGCGCCGTCGTTGAAAATCAAAGGGTATCTCATCGATTTTTAAATAACTGTTAGCCTCATGCAGCTTCTTGTGCACCTCGGCATGCTCCAGCACCGCAACATCAAGCAGGTTCTTTAGTCCAGACTGATAATGGCTATTCAAATACGCATATTCAAGCACGCGGTCATCATCCTTACCAAAGATATCGACATGCCTTTCCAAAATCACCTTATCCTGCGTAAGCGTACCCGTTTTATCTGTGCAGAGAATATCCATTGCACCAAAATTTTGTATTGCGTTCAACCTTTTGACAATCACTTTTTTACGCGACATCGCCATGGCACCTTTGGCTAAGTTGATAGTGACCAACATCGGTAGCATTTCTGGTGCCAGCCCAACAGCAACGGCTGAAGCAAACAGAAGTGCTTCCATCCAGTTGCCTTTAACAAACCCATTGATCAGAAAAACCGCGGGCACCATCACCATCATGATACGGATGATGAGCCAGATAAACTTTTGAATGCCTTGATCAAAGCTGGTGAGCTCCCTCACCCCAACCACACTGGATGCAATTGAGCCAAAAAAAGTATGCCCACCAGTTGCAACAGCAACTGCGACAGCCGTACCAGAGACCACATTAGTGCCCATGAAACAGATATTAGGCAATTCTGGCATGCTGATTGATGCACTAAAGCTTTTGCTGGCATGCTTCTCAACCGGCATGGATTCACCTGTTAATGACGACTGATTCACAAACAAATCTTTAGCGGACAGCAACCTTAAATCAGCAGGGACCATGTCCCCCGCCGACAAATGCACAATGTCACCTGAAACCAGCTGACTGATATCTAGCTCAACTGTTTGGTTAAGAGTATCTGGAGATCCCCTGCGGAGAACAGATGCCTTTGTGCTCACTATGGCGCGCAGGCTTTTGGCGGCCTTACTTGATCGGTATTCCTGAACAAAAGCCAAAGTTGTCGACAAAAACACCATCAGCGCAATGACCTCTGCACCCCTAATCTCTCCGGTATAAATCGCGACTAATGATAAGCCTAGCAACAACAGAGGTAATGGACTGATGAAATAACTCAGAAATCGAAGAAAAAGCGGCTTCTGCTTTTCACTTGCTACAACATTGAGACCAAATTTCGCGAGCCTGTTTTTGGCCTCAAGCGCTGACAGTCCACCGAGAGAGGAATTGAGCTCGAGTAATAGATCTGAAGTCTCAAGGTTGGCGTAATGATGCAGCTGGTTCAAAGTTTCGGACTCCTTAAGTCTAAAGGGCACCTACTCCTGAGTACAAACCTTTGTGTATATTACTTAACGCAGACCCAGCACATCCTGCATATCGAACAAACCTGCATTTTTATCACTTAAAAACTTGGCCGCGCGTAATGCACCCAAGGCAAACGTAGCGCGACTACTGGCTTTATGTGTCAATTCCACGCGTTCGCCGATGCCCGCAAGCACCACAGTGTGATCGCCCACTACATCGCCGCCACGTAGTGTTGCAAAGCCGATTTTTCCTGCCTCACGCTCACCAGTAACGCCTTCACGTGCATAAATAGCGCAATCTTTAAGATCTTGACCAAGGCCGTGTGCGGCCGCTTCACCCAAACGCAATGCGGTGCCTGATGGTGCATCCACCTTGTGGCGATGATGCATTTCAACTATTTCAATGTCGTAACCGTCATTCAACACCTTAGCAGCTTGCTCTACCAAGTTAATCAGCAAGGTCACGCCAACACTCATGTTCGGTGCAAAGACAATCGCGATATTCTTTGAGGCGGCTTCAATCGCAAGCTTCTGCTCGGCAGAAAACCCTGTAGTGCCTATAATCATTTTGACATGATGCTTTTGACAGGCTGCAAGGTATTGAGTACTGGCTTCTGGTCGGGTGAAATCTACCAACACATCGGCATTTTTTAACGCTTCATCAACATCAGCCACCACTTTAACACCCGACAACTTACCTAATTGCTCGCCAGCATCGCGACCTAACTGAGGATTGTCTTCGCGGTCTAGTGCGCCGTGCAGTACCAACTCGGCGTCTGCAAATACACACTCCAGCAATACGTGACCCATGCGACCAGAACAGC
>JAURWJ010000151.1 GCA_030655015.1 Methylotenera sp.
GCCACCCATACTATTAATTGCAATAATTTCAATATCTTTGCGTTGTTGTTCATACAATGCACGCAACACCATGCGCCCAATGCGACCATAACCGTTAATTGCCACTCGAATTGCCATGATAATTCCTAAATTTTCAATTAAATCGAAACCAGTTAAATTAACGCCAGCTCCTTAAAAAAATAAGGCACCTCAATACTGAGGTGCCTTATTAAACTAGCTAACTCAAGCTTGTTAAGCTTGTTAAAAACAGCGCAAGTTGAATTGCAGCGCCTTAAATTAAGCCAACAAAATTAAAGCACCGATTTAACAGTAGCGACTACATTTTCAACTGTAAAACCAAAGTGTTTCAACAATACATTACCAGGTGCTGATTCACCGAATGTATCGATACCAACAACAGCGCCTTCCAAGCCTACATATTTACGCCAGAAGTCAGTCACACCAGCCTCAACCGCCACGCGCACTACGCCTGGCGTTAACACGCTGTCTTTGTAAGCTTTATCTTGACGATCAAATACGTTGGTTGATGGCATTGAAACTACGCGCACTTTAGTACCCGCCGCATTCAACTCAGCTGCCGCTTTAACCGCTAATTCAAGTTCTGAACCATTGGCAATAATAATCGCATCCGCTTTACCAGCTACGTCAGATAACACATAACCACCTTGGCGCATTAAATCAAATTGTGCAGCATCATGCTTCATGCCTGGCACGTTTTGACGGCTTAATACCAAGCTAGATGGACCATTTTTACGCTCAACGGCTGCCACCCAAGCTACTGCAGTTTCAGTTGAGTTACCTGGACGCCATACATCCATATTAGGAATCAAGCGTAAACCAGCTGTATTTTCAATTGGTTGATGTGTAGGACCATCTTCACCTTGGCCGATAGAGTCATGCGTTAACACTGCAATAGAGCGTTGTTTCATCAATGCTGCCATACGCAATGCGCTCTTAGCGTAGTCAGAGAACATGTGGAATGTGCCACCGAATGGTACTAAACCACCGTGCAATGCCATACCGTTCATAATCGCAAACATACCGAACTCACGCACGCCGTATGAAATGTAGTTACCTGGTTTTTTACCATCTACATGCGTAAAGCTACTGCATGAAGTTAAGTTAGAACCGGTTAAGTCCGCTGAACCACCTAAGAACTCAGGTAATAATGGAGCCAAAGCACCAATGACGTTTTGTGAAGCTTTACGTGTTGCAACAGTTTCTGCTTTTTCGTTAGTTGCAGAGATGATTGCATCAGTCGCCTGTTTCCAGTTAGCTGGCAACGACCCTGACGTGCGACGTGTAAACTCAGCCGCTTCAGCTGGGAAAGCTTTAGCGTAAGCTGCGAATTTATCATTCCATGCCGCTTCAGCAGCTGCGCCTTTAGCGGTTGCATCCCAACCAGCGTAAACGTCTGCCGGAATCACGAATGGCTCATGTGGCCAGCCAATGTTTGCACGCGTTGCTGCAACTTCTTCTAAACCTAATGCAGAACCGTGGCAATCATGTGAGCCAGATTTGTTTGGTGAACCCATACCGATCACTGTTTTACAGCAGATCAACGATGGTTTATCCGTTACTTTTTTAGCGGCTGCAATTGCAGCACCGATTGCAGCAACGTCATGACCGTCAACAGATTGAACGTGCCAGCCATAAGATTCAAAACGCTTAGCAGTATCGTCTGTGTACCAGCCTTCAATATGGCCATCGATAGAAATACCGTTGTCATCCCAGAATGCTGTCAACTTGCCCAAACCCCAAGTACCGGCAAGTGCACAAGCTTCGTGAGAAACGCCTTCCATCATACAGCCGTCGCCTAAGAACACATAAGTGTTATGGTCAACAACATCATGGCCTGGCTTGTTGAATTGGCTAGCTAATAACTTTTCAGCCATCGCAAAACCAACACCGTTGGCAATCCCTTGGCCTAATGGGCCAGTCGTTGTTTCTACGCCTGGTGCGTAACCATATTCTGGGTGACCAGCACATTTAGAATGTAATTGACGGAATGTTTTCAATTCGTCCATTGGCAATGCATAGCCTGTCAGGTGTAACAATGAGTAAATCAACATTGAACCGTGACCATTAGAAAGAACAAAGCGATCACGATTTGCCCACTCAGGATTTTTTGGGTTATGGCTTAAATGATGATTCCAAAGCTCTTCAGCGATTTCCGCCATTCCCATAGGCGCACCTGGGTGGCCAGAGTTAGCTTTTTGTACCGCATCCATAGATAACGCACGGATAGCGTTGGCTAGGTCTTTACGTGTTGCCATAGTTTTCTCCCTAATGATTAACTTGATGTTTTACGAGTTATATCTGGTTTAATTTAAGTAAATTTGATAATTTGATAAAAATAAGTGACTTTGACAAAATTTTAAGTCTTATAGAAAATCAGCTAAAACCTTGCCTGAATTCTTCAAAAAGTTAGCCTCTTCAACTACTTTTTTGCAAAGACTAAATTATTGCTTAAATAGCCTTTTTCGGCAAGGGCTTGCAACATTTGATCATTAGAAAATAATTCCCTCAAATCAGCCTGGCGCAACTGCACAACTTCCACACGGTTTTGTTGGTTGTTTTAAACTGGCATAATGACACTCAATCGCCGCTTACTTTTAACCACTATTAGCCGCATGTTTCTTTCTGTACTATTCGCCACAAGCAACTGAGGTTCAGCAATATGCAACAAATCTCAAACTAACATGTAAAGATCAGCCCGTGAAAAAACTTTTAACCATTTTAATTTTAGCGCTCACATCAAGCCGCGCACTCGCAGAATGGACGATGATCCAGACCAATGACAATGGCAATATGTATATCGACTTTGACACGCTGCAAAAGTCTGGAGATTTAGTGAGGATATCCACACTGAATGACTATTACAGCTCACAACAAAAAGGCGAATTATCATCGCAATGGAAAGAGTTGCACGATTGCAAACATAAGAAGTTTAAAGCACTGGCTATTAATGACTACACTGAAAATATGGGTAACGGCAAGTTGATTCTAACCACTCTTTTTAATGAAGCTGAAACCGCTTGGTCAGATGTGGTGCTTTATAGCGTAGGTGAACTCAAGGCTAATATTATTTGTAGTCGATAGCCATCAATGAAACCTTGAAAAGTCAGCCATACGGCTGATACACCCTAGCAAGCGTAGCCTTGATGAAACTAAAGTGAAATCAAAGGTTTACCACGCACCCCCTCGATTCCATTGCACTCCATCGAGAGCTACATTAGCTACTACGGCCTCGACAGCCAATCAAACATCAACTTTAACGCCAGTGGAAGCAGCCTTAATACTGGCTTGCATGGCAATGCAATTGCCCCTCGCATCATCAAAGTTTAAATAAGTCGGCTTGTCATTTAACACGCAATCACTGAAATGTTCAATTTCCAAATTAAAATGATTGCTTGGCGCAAAGCGCTCTTCAGCATATCTGCCATCTTCAAGCGCCCAGCTGATCACGGGCACGTCATTTTGAAACACCCAAGCCGCGTGACATTTCACCCAGCCTTTAGTGCCAATGATTTCGTATTCAGATTTACGGCTACGCTCAAAGCTGATATCAAAATGACCAAACCGTGCGCGACCGTGTGCATCTAGCCCAAAATCCAGCACACCGCTGGTGACCATATCAGCGCCATGTTCATTTAGTTTGGCATGGGCAATCACTGCAAGCGGTTCTGCAGGCACGCCTTCTTTGGCAAAGCACCAACGTAGCGCATGAATCGCATAAGGACCAATATCCCACATTGCGCCACCGCCATTGGCCATGCTGCGGTTGATGCGATACATGCGCGCAGGTTTCATCAGAAATGAAAAAGAAGCTCGGGCAGATAGCACGTCGCCAATCAATCCAGAAGCTACGATCTCTTGCACACGCTCATGCTGCGGATGAAAGCGGTACATAAAGCCTTCCATCACCTTCACCTTATTTTTGTTTGCTGCTGCCTCAATGGTCTCAATATCAGCCACCTTAAGCGCCATTGGTTTTTCAATCAGCACATGCTTACCTGCATTAATGGCTTTTAACGCCCACTCGGCATGCTCTTCGTTGGCCATTGGGCAGTAAATCGCCTCTACATTTTCATCAGAGATCAAGGCATCCAAATTGTCATGACACTGCACGCCACTTGCGCGGCATGGTGCATATTTTTCAAGCGTAGCTTTGGCGGCACCTGCACGACGACTGGCAATTGCAACCAGCTCAGCGTTAGGTGCTTCGATGATTGCGGGAAGCAGGCGTTCATTAACACGCGCTGCACCTAGAATTCCCCAACGTAACTTTCTAGCTTCAATCATCAATTACTCCATTCATTAAAAATTATGCGTTAGCTGTAAACTTAGAATATCTACACGGCCTTTAAAATCACCACGCAAGCGACCATTATTAAACGGAGCGGTTGCACTTACCGCAGTTTGGTCATCATCAATTTTTGCATCGCGAATAAACAGATGCGAGTAGCCAATATCCAATTTAGAGGCTGACGTCACTTGATAACTTGCGCCTAGCGACAGCCATTTTCTATCATTCCCTGGAGTACGTGCAGTACGGAACTCATTGCTAATTGCCTCTTGGTCATAAGCTAGTCCGGCACGTAACTTGAGGGGGTCATTATAGCGATAGCTCACCCCTAAAGAGTAACGCAATGTGTTATCCCAGTTTTCTGGCGTGTTGCTTAATAACGCGCCACTATCCCGATAAACTGCCAACGCTTTGAATTGACTCCAGCGCGTCCAAGTAACGTCAGCCATCACGTCCCATTGATTATCCAGGCGACTAAACGCACTTACTGAAAAACTTTCCGGTAAGGTTAAGTCCGCTGTTCCACCGCCACTAGGAGTTGCAGCCACTAAAGGTGCTGACAAGCCGGCCGGATGCTGAAACTTGACGCCACCATCTAAATGCTGGCTAAGCTTGGAGCGGTAAGCGATGCCAATACGCGAATCTACAGTTGCCTGATAAATCGCACCTAAATTATAGCCAAAGCCCCAATCATCCCCTTTAACTTCCACAGTACCTTCACCAAACGGGCCAAAATTCACAGCACGTGTCAGCGTTGCCTCTGCTCGCATCGCAGAAACACCAAACCCGAGCGAAAGCTGATCGTTGACTTTAAAAGCTAAGGAGGGATTGATATTGATGGTTTTTACTTCTGACTTATCTGCCTGAAAACGCCCTACCCACTTAGCATCATATTCAGTTTTAAGGCCGAAGGGTGCCGTTAAACCCAAGCCAAATTTAACGTTATCCGTTAAATCTCTTTTGTAGTAAAAATTAGGCACGAAGGCTAACCCCCCTAGGTCAGGCCCCTCATCCCCTAGCGGCCTACCAGCATTCGCCGCTTCTGAGCCTTGATTATTAAATTCCGCGCTCGGTTTAATCAGATGCAAGACCCCTACTACTTGCGTACCCAAAATGTAAGTCATGCCGGCGGGGTTGAAAAATATTGTACTCGCGTCTTCTGCTATCGCGGCGGCGCCGGCGTAGGCATTTCCCATGCTACTGCCACTTTGCTCTATCAAAGCAAAACCCGCAGCCTGTGCGCCAGTTGCAACCCCTAAAACTGAAATAACCATCAGGCTTTTTATCATCTCTTTTGCACTCATGGCTTAACGTCCTCTCGATTTTTATTCGCTATTTTTAATGTTTTTTTTACAGCAAAGTTTTTTTTACAATAAAGCAACTGACCTCCGCTAGCGATTAAACCCTTCGTAAAGCTTTTCATACGCCGCAATATTATGCTGCAAAACGACATGACGTTTAATTTTGAGGGTAGGCGTTAACAGCCCATTTTCTATGGTCCAAGGTTCATGCAGCAGCGCAATTTTTCTGACTTTTGCATATCCCGGAAAAGCCTTCATTTGTTGCGCCACGCGGTTAAGTGCAAAAGCACACGCTTGCGGATGCACTAAGTCTGACGGCCAATTATTAGGCAAATCACGCGTTTTTACAGCATCTGCCCAACACTCACGATTTACTACCGCCAACACACTCAAATAGGCTTTACCTTCGCCCACCACCATCACCTGTTCAAAAAGCGGGTCACGCTGTATCGCAGATTCTATATCCCCCGGCGGCACTTTTTCACCGTTAGAAAGCACAATAATTTCTTTAATGCGCCCAGTGATTGTAATGCGGTCAAACGCATCGATCTTGACAACGTCTCCCGTTTTAAGCCAGCCGTCGGCGGTAAAAATGGCTTTGGTCGCTTCATTGTTATTCCAGTAGCCTTGCATCACATTAGCGCCACGTACTTCTAAACCATCGGCCTCACCTATCCGTACCTCCACCCCTTGAATCGTTTGCCCTACACTACTCGGTACATTATTTTCTACCCGATTTACGCTTACAATAGGGCTGGTTTCGGTTAAGCCATACCCTTGAATGATTGGTACGCCCAGCGCAATAAAAGTACGTGCATTATCTGTGGCCAACGCGGCACCTCCCGCAACAGCCAAACGCAGCCTGCCACCCAAACGCGCTTGTAACTTATCTGCCACCAGTTTTTTCAATAACGGCCATAGCAGATGTTGCAAATGCCACTTGCCACGCCCTTGTGCATACTCAAAACGGCTATCACCGACTTTGACTGCCAGTTCAAATAAATAGCGCGCATAAGCCGGGCCTTGTTCTAACTTATTACGCAGCCCTGATTGAATGCGCTCAAAAATACGTGGCACTGTGACCATAATCGTGGGTTGCACTTTGGCTAAATCTTCTTGCAACTGTTGTATAGAGCGAGAAAAGGCAACACTGGCGCCCGACATAATGGGAATGCAACAACCAGCCATGCGCTCTAATGCATGCGATAACGGCAAAAACGACAGGAATATATCGTTGGGATAAATAGAAAATACCTGCAAAGCACCCCAGGCATTACTCATTAAGTTGCGATGCGTGAGCATCACACCTTTAGATTTACCTGTAGTACCAGAGGTGTAAATGATGGTCGCTAGCGCATCCGCATCAGATACGCGATGCTGGAACTCACCTGAGTCACTTAAACTTGGTAGCCATTCATCAACACCACGAATACGTCCATCATCATCACCTTCGGGGGGCGTTTTGAATACCACAACCCGTTGCAACTCAACCAAACCTGCGCTAACCTCATGAATGGGATGCCAATTCTCTGCACTATCGATTAGCAGTAATTTTGCGCCTGAATCTTGCAACACATGTGCGACATTTTCAGGACGGTCTGACACGTATAACGGCACGGTCACCAAGCCCAACCCAAGTGCAGCTTGATCAAACAATACCCAGCTTGGGCTGTTTTTGAGCATAACAGCTACACGGTCGCCTTGTTGCAATTGCTCATGCAACAAGGCCACTTGCCAGCTTATAATTTCATGCAGTGCGACCTGCCATGTCATCTCGCGCCATTCACCGGCTTGATCATCAAAATAGCGATAAGCAACGCCGTCCGGCGTGCGCTTTACTCGCTCATGAAACATACTGTCTAAAGTGGTTGCCAGCTCAGGGCTAATAAAATCCGTTTGCTGCGCTCTCACGGCGCAACCTTAAATGGATTCTTGCGCAAACCATTTAATGCTACAGCCAATGCTTGGCGTCTGCTCTCTAGGTCCTTCCCCAGTTTCGGCAATCTGCTTCATCGCGTTAAACAAATCTCGCGGGTTGTTTTGGTCAGACACACGACGTCCTGCCGCATCAAATCGACCACGATATTGCAGCTCTAAATTAGCGTTAAAGCCAAAAAAATCAGGGGTGCAAACTGCACCATAAGCTTTCGCCACTTCTTGCGTATCATCCAATACATAAGGGAACGAAAAATCAAATAGTTTTGATTCTTCCATCATGCGCTCGTAAGAGTCTTCAGGGTAATTTTCAGTATCGTTACTTTGAATAGCAATGGTGTTGATGCCATATTGCAACAACTCGCGACAATCAGCCACCAAGCGCGTTTTAATGGCTTTAACATAAGGGCAGTGGTTGCAAATAAACATAACCAACAAGCCATTTTTACCGGCACTATTTGCCAAGGTATAACGCTTACCATCAACACCTAACAAATCAAAATCAGCGGCGCGCTGACCAAAATTACATACGGGGGGATTTAAGCTAACCATTTTTCTCTCCTTATTTCGTTATACTTATTGATGTGACAACGTTAACGTTTATATTATCACTATTGTTTTCAACTTTGCTTTCTTTTAGCGCCCGCTATTTAACAACTCGATCTTAATGGTTTAATCTTATGTCTAATCTTCGATTTTTTACAAATTTACCCTTGGCATTAAATGCAAGTGTGCAACTCTCAGAGAGCGCCGCGGCACACGCCACGCGTGCGCTACGTTTAAATGTTGGCGACAATGCCGTGGTATTTAATGGTGATGGCTTTGATTATGACTGCGAATTAACTTCAATCAAGAAAAATACAGTGATTGCCAACATTACTGGTGTAACAAAAGTAAGTAATGAGTCGCCACTGAACATTACCTTACTGCAAGCTGTTTCCAGCGGTGACCGCATGGACTTCACCATTCAAAAATCGGTTGAGTTAGGCGTAAAAAACATACAACCCATCATCAGCCAACGTAGCGTAGTGAAGTTATCGGCTGAACGTGCAGAGAAACGTACTGAGCATTGGCAAAACGTGGCGATTTCAGCTTGCGAGCAATCCGGTCGCGCAGTTGTGCCAAAGATATTCCCGCCAATGTCACTTGAGTACTGGCTAAGCCACAATCCTATTGCAAATGCTACGCGCATTCAGCTCAACCCCGTCGGCGCAAAACGCTTAACTGAGATGCAAAAACCAACCTCAGAGATCCAACTGTTGATTGGGGCAGAAGGTGGCCTAAGTCAAAGTGAAATAGACCTTGCCGCCGCGCAAGGCTTTCAATCTATCGTGTTAGGCCCACGAATTTTACGTACAGAAACTGCAGCATTGACCGCAATTTCAGTCATGCAATCGGTGTGGGGAGATTTTTAGTGGGGTCACAACGTAAGCCTCAACTCGGCCTAAGGTTTGACCTGAACTATACCTACAATTTAGGCGTACGGAACTTCTCTATAAGTTGGCAAGACAACTGACTTAAAGTAGGTCTCGAAGCCATGAAAATTACTGTCTGCCTGTGTATGAAACTCTGTGTATGGAACCCCAATGTAGGCAACTAACTTGCCACCAATTGGTTTGAATAGCAATCTGTTTTCAGTGGCATTTTTATGGTCGTGAATAAAGCCGATTGCTTCAAAAGCGTTGCCTACTAAGCCTTCTTGGTAATAGGCAGATTTTGAGCCTGCTTGATATGCGGATTTCATTTCTTATTCCTTTTTTTAAAAGTAATCCTGCGCTGTGCGCAAACGCGTGAACTTTCTTGTGCCAGAAAATGAATTTGTTTCGATGTCCGTATTAAGTGATGTGACAGGCACAAATATAACGGCGGTTTATGACGGTGTGATTAAGCTTTGTAAGCTATTTGTAAGTAGGTTTAACCCATGAAAAAAGCCCCTCACATTGCTGTGAGAGGCTTCTATTGGCTTTATCTCTGATGATTTAACTGGAGAATTAAATCAGATTAAAAGAAGCCTAGTTTTTTAGGTGAGTAGCTCACTAACAAGTTTTTGGTTTGTTGGTAGTGGTCTAACATCATCTTGTGGGTTTCGCGGCCTAGGCCAGATTCCTTATAGCCACCGAACGCTGAGTGCGCTGGATAGGCGTGATAGCAGTTTGTCCACACGCGGCCGGCTTTGATGCCACGACCCATGCGATAAGCGCGGCTACCATCGCGTGTCCATACGCCAGAACCAAGGCCATACGGTGTATCGTTGGCAATGGCTAATGCTTCCGCTTCATCTTTAAACGTGGTGACTGCAAGCACTGGCCCAAAAATTTCTTCCTGGAAAATGCGCATTTTGTTATGGCCTTTGAACAGCGTTGGCTGGATGTAATAGCCACCTTCTAAATCTCCAGCGAGAATTGAGCGTGAGCCGCCTGCAAGCAGTTGTGCGCCTTCTTGTTTACCGATGTCCAGATATGACTCAATTGTCGCCATTTGTACTTCAGAGGCTTGGGCGCCGATCATGGTTTCAGTGTCCAGCGGGTTGCCTTGCTTGATTGCCGCAACGCGCGGTAATACGCGCTCCATGAATTTATCATAGACTGATTCCTGAATCACAGCACGTGATGGGCATGAGCATACTTCACCTTGGTTAAAGGCAAACATCACCAGACCTTCGACCGCTTTGTCAAAGAAGTCATCATCAGCATCGGCAATGTCTTCAAAGAAGATGTTAGGGGATTTTCCGCCTAATTCCAGTGTGGCTGGGATAAGGCTATTGGCTGCGGTTTGCGCAATAATGCGGCCTACAGCGGTAGAGCCGGTAAATGCGATTTTTGCAATACGTTTGCTGCTGGCTAGTGGCATGCCGACTTCACGGCCTTGACCATTCACAATGTTCAGAACGCCAGCTGGCAAGATGTCGGCAATGAGTTCTGCCATAATCATAATGCTGATGGGTGTGGCTTCAGCCGGTTTCATCACCACGCAATTACCAGCACCAATCGCTGGAGCCAGTTTCCATGCAGCCATCAGCAATGGGAAGTTCCAAGGGATGATTTGACCAACAACGCCTAGTGGTTCATGAAAATGGTACGCAACGGTGGTTTCGTCTAATTCGCTCAGTGTGCCTTCTTGTGCGCGCAAGCAGCCAGCAAAATAACGGAAGTGGTCGATACATAATGGCACGTCCGCGTTCAATGTTTCACGGATAGGTTTGCCGTTATCTACGGTTTCTGCATAAGCCAATAACTCCAGATTCGCTTCTAATCTATCGGCAATTTTAAGCAGCATGTTGGCGCGTTCTGCAACGGCAGTGCGGCCCCATTTGTCGGCAATCGCATGTGCCGCATCAAGCGCTAGTTCAATATCCTCCGCGCTGGAGCGGGCGGCTTTGGTGTAAACCTTACCTGTAATCGGTGTGATGACATCGAGGTAAACGCCTTTTACTGGCGGAACCCATTTGCCGCCGATAAAGTTGTCGTAATGTGTTTTGTATTGAATTTTGGCGCCGGATTGGCCTGGAAAAGCATAGATCATAATTATTTCCTATTCATTAATAATGGTGATGTAAGGTAAAAAATTTAACGGTAAATATTGCGTGGTGTTAGATACCACTGATGTTGCTTGGCTGTTGCATTCATTGGCTCTGATAAATAGTGATTTAAGCTCCTTAAAAACGTAGATGGATTTTTTAGCGTTGTTATTCATGATGATCTGTCTCACAGTGACCAGAGCAATGGTTACCGCAGCCACCACAACCCATTTTGCGCGGTGGGCCAAATTCAGGGTGGCGACGCGCGAACAGATTGGCGATGGCTTCGACGAGAATCCAGCCCAGCATGAGTAGCAGTATTAAGCCGATGGCGATGAGGTAATTCATTCTCCAGCGCCTATGCCAGCAAAGCCCATGAATGCCAGCGATAGCAGGCCACCGACAATCAAGCTGATGGCGGTGCCTTGTACTAAGGTTGGCACGTTGGCAAGTTGCAGGCGTTCGCGTAAACCAGCCATCAGTACCAGCGCCAGTGTGAAGCCTATGCCGCCGCCAATGCTGTATGCCAGCGATTGCGTAAAGTTGTATTGCCGCGCGGTTTGAAACAGCGCCACGCCTAATACCGCGCAGTTGGTAGCGATTAAAGGTAGATAAATCCCTAACTGGCGAAATAGCACGGGGAAATATTTTTTAACAAACATTTCAACCAGTTGCACCGTGCAGGCAATCACCGTGATAAAGGTAATCACGCTCAGAAACTCCAGATGAAAATGCACCAGCAGCAGGTTCATGAAGTAGGCCGAAATAGAAGCCACCATAATGACAAATGAGGTCGCGAGCCCCATTGGCAGTGCAGTTTCCAGCTTCTGCGACACGCCCAAGAACGGGCACATGCCGAGAAACATGGCGAGCACGAAGTTACCGGGAAGTATGGTCGTGAGCAGGATATTGGCGATGGTTTCGTTATTCATGCCTGCGCTCCTTTCAATGCTTGCTCGGCGTCGATTTTGCGTTGTTTATTGGCCTTGATGCCTGCGAACAGAATCAACCAACCAGCCAGTACAAAAAAACCACCGGGTGGCAGCGCCATGACCACCCAAGGTTGAAAGTGTGGCCCAAACAAGGCAACACCAAATAACTTACCCGCACCGAGAATCTCACGCACACCGCCGATTGCCAGTAAGCCCAGCGTGAAGCCCAAGCCCATGCCAATAGCATTGAGCGTAGCTGGCACAGGCGGGTTTCTGGCAGCATGTGCTTCGGCACGCCCGAGCAGAATGCAGTTAGCGACAATGAGTTTGATGTAGGCGCCCAGCGCTTCATAAAGATCGAGACTAATGGCCTGAATGGCATAGTCCACCACCGTTACAAAGGTGGCGATAATGACAATGTAGCTGGCGATGCGCACTTCTTTGGGAATGGCGTGGCGCAGTATGGAGATCAGCATGCATGAAGCCACCAGTACGAAAGTCGTTGCCAGCCCCATCGAGATGGAGTTGACTGCAGAAACCGTGACCGCTAGCGTCGGGCACATGCCCAGTACCATCACAAAAATCGGGTTCTGTTTCCACAGGCCATCCATGAATTCATCAAAATTAGAAATAGTGCTGTTCATGATTTACTCCCTAATCGCTAGATGTGAGTTGCGAGATATGTGGCACTAATCTTGGCAGCAAGGTTTGGGCGGATTGGTTGATGCCGCGCCCGACTGCCTTGGACGTGACCGTTGCGCCAGTAATGGCATCGACTTCCCAAGCGTTAGCCTTGGTACCATGCTTTACGGTCTTGACTGCATTGGCCAAGGTTTTCATGTCTGAGGTCAGCGCAACATCCAATGCCACAAAGTTACGTAGAAAGTCTTGATCGACCAGAATTTTGTCGCCAATGCCCGGTGTTTCACGCATGGAAACCACACCCAAGCCTGTAATCACTTGCTTCTCGGGGTCATAGGCATAGAGCACGCGCACTTGGTCGGCATAGCCGGCAGATGAGCCTTCGGCCGCGATACCTGTTAACTTGCCTGCCGCGTCATAGGCGGCGTAAAAGCGTATAGCTCCGGGTGGCGCGTCACGGTCACCCGCTGGCGTGATGCCGTTAGGCAAGGCATCGTAGGCTTGCACACGCTTGGCGCCCGGCAGTACCTTGAATACTTGGCGTTCGAGTGCGATTTTCTTGTTGGCGTTGACGGCGTCCAATGTGCCTTCGTAAACGCCGACGATGATAATGCCGCAGATGCCAGCAACAAGCCCCAGTGCGCGAATGAGCGTGGTGCTGGAAACGAATTGTGTCGTCATGATTTACTCCCTGCGCCATAACTGCGTGGCTGAGTAAATTTTTCTATGAGCGGACTGACGGCATTGCCAATCAGAATGGCATACATCACGCCTTCTGTCAGGCCGCCAAAGTAGCGAATCATAATGGTCAGTACGCCGATCAATGCGCCGTAAATCCATATTCCTAGCGGTGTGACGGGCGATGTCGCCATATCGGTTGCCATAAATACCGCGCCTAGCATCAGGCCGCCTGACAATAAAACTAACAGCGGTGATGGAAAGTGTGCCGGGTTGTATAGCTGAAACGCCCAAGCCACCAGCGCGGCACTGCCTAATACTGCCACTGGAATTCTCCAGTCCATAAAGCGCCGCACCGCCAGATATGCGCCACATAATAAAATCAGGATGGCGGAGGTTTCCCCTGCCGAGGCGGTGACCGCGCCACTCAAAAAGTCATGTGCCGTGTAGGTAAAGTTTTCAAATTTCCAGCGCGCTAGTGGCGTGGCGCCGGTAAAGGCATCAATGCCAGCCGCCTTAATCCACGCGCTGTTGTCTGCTGGAATCATTAACGGCATGGTAAAGGTGGAAGGTGCAAACTCAGCGAATCGTTGCGGCGCAAAGGCTGGAATGAACGAGGCAATGGTGGAAGGGAACGCCGCCTGTACAAAAGCGCGCCCGACCAATGCTGGGTTGAATGGGTTGTAGCCCAAGCCGCCAAACATAATCTTGCCTAATACCATGGCGGCAAAACCTGCCACTACCCCCATCCATAATGGGAAGTTTGGCGGCAAGGTCAATGCCAGCAAAATGCCGGTAATGGTGGCGCTCCAATCGCCAAGGGTATTGCCGTTGCCGGACTGTGAAGAAAAAACCCGCTCCACGGCTAGGCATGTAGCGGTTACGGCCAAGATCAGCACAGCGGAGGACAACCCATACTGCCAAACCGAAAAAAAACAAAGTGGTAGCAAAGCGAGCACCACGTTAAACATAATGGTTTCAACGGAACGCGGCGCGTGGACGTGCGGTGCCGTACTAAGCTTTATTTGGTTAAGTTTTATCTGGCTCATGCGGCCTGCCTTTCGCGCACAACCTGCTTGGCGACACGGAAATGTTGTACTAAGGGAATGTGTGACGGGCAGACGTAACTGCAACAGCCGCACTCAAAGCAACCCTCCAGATAATAGCTTTCTGCCATCACATCATATTCGCGGCGCGCAGCCAGCATGCCCAGCATGGAGGGGTTTAGGCCTTTTGGACAAACATTGACGCACTCGCCGCACTTAATGCATGGATGCACATTCCCTTGTCTTGCCTCCATCGCGCTGCGGTTGAATACCAGTATGCCGGATACTGCCTTGGTGACAGGCACGTCTAGCGAGGCGATGGCATTGCCCATCATCGGCCCGCCGAGAATTACTTCTACCGATTCACGGGTGACACCAGCCTGTTGCAGTACAAAGCGTAATGGGGTGCCGATGGGAATTAGATAATTGCCAGGTTTGCTGATGGCTGGGCCGCTTACGGTGACCACGCGTTCAATCAAACCACGATGGTGTGGAATCAAACGCCCAAGCTCAGTTAGCGTGCCGACATTCTGCACGACAACCCCCATTTGATATGGCCGCATACCAGCTGGTAGCTCACGACCCAGTAGCGCAGAAATAAGCATCGGCTCTGCGCCTTGTGGGTACTTGGTGCGAACTGCATGCACGCTGATTGTGCTGTCTTTCGGCAACGTTTTTTCGATGGCGGCGATAGCATCAGGCTTGTTGTCTTCTATCCCGATCATTGCGCGTGGTGCCCCGCAGGCTTTCATGGCTAGGCGAACTCCGGCAATCAAGTGTTGCGGCCATTCCAGCATCATGCGATGGTCTGCGGTTAGAAAAGGCTCGCACTCACAGCCATTGACCAGCAAGTGCGTAATCGGATAATCCTTAGGTGCAGCCAGCTTGGCGTGGGTAGGGAATGCCGCACCCCCCAGCCCAACCATGCCAGAATCCTGCACCATTTGGATGACCTGCTCTGAGGTTAACTGGTCTAAATCCGCTACGGGTTCGCTAAACAGAACTTCCTGCGTGGCCGATTCAAAGGCGCGGATAACAATGGACTCCTGCCATGCACCGTTCATCGTCGGCCGCAGTTCAATGGCTTCCACGATGCCGCTGACAGGCGCATGATGCGGCACTGAAACATAACCGTCAGACTCGGCGATAGGTTCACCGCGCAGCACCTCTTGCCCCACATGCACAATGGCTCTGGCAGATTTGCCAAGATGCTGTGCCAGCGGCACCACCAGACGCGGCGCAAATGGCATGCGCCGTATCGCCATTTGCGCGGTTTCCTTGTGCTGGAGCGGATGAACGCCGCGCGCGAAGCTAGGCTTGCGAAAAAAATCGAGTATTTTCATCGCGCCCTCCTAGTGAAATTTCGCTGCTCTTGCGACTAACTTATCTAGTCCGGCCTCGCTCTGGTTCCAAGGTGTGCCCGGGTGTATGCAGCTCGCCGTACATTTCTCTGCCGCTTTGACGACATCGGAAAACTTGCCACCTTGAGGGTTAATAATGATGACTTTTTTCTGGTCGTTATAAGCGAATATTTTTGGATTGATATTGATGCACTCATCGCAAGCCGTACACTCTGGGGTGTCTATCCATGCTGTCTCGTAACCATCAACTGACATCGCTGCCGCCGCCGCTAGAGGCACGGCATTATTTGCAACGCTGTCACTTGCAGCACTGTCATTGATGGCTCCGCCACCAAAACTTGCCAAGCTGGCACTGAGTTTTTGGATAAGCTCATTACGCGCTTGATTGGCAATTTCTTCAGCGTTCACCGCAGGTCTATCCAGACCGCACAAACTCTTCAACTGATGCCAGAAGCTCAAGCGCTCTTCACATGAGTGCACTACATCTTGCGTAACCAGTAGGCGAATCAAACGTTGCTTGGCATCCACGCCCCAAATAAATGGGAACTTGCCTTCACGTTCGTCTGCTGACAAAGGAATAAAGTCGGCCAATTGCACCATGTCTTCATTCCATGTTTCTGGCGGCGCTTTCTTGAAGTGCTTGGCAAAGCGGCCTTCAGTCACGGCAAAGTCGGCAAAGGTCATTGGCAGTGTGAGTTTGGCTTCAGCGCCATTCTCATTCTTGTAGCTCAGGGTGTAAGTCGGCCAATCCTGATCCAGCGCTGGGTTGCCTTCCATGCTGGCACTTTCTGCATACGATGCGCCCAAGTCAGGGTCGTAGCGGAACAGCGGATAAGCGCGTGACTCTACTGCCAGCTTGGATTGTGCCACCGCCAAGTCATCCGCCACACCATGTTCTGGTGGACATACCGCATACACATTGAATACGGCTGGGCGGCGGCTGTTGAGGCCGTCGATATAACCTTCCAGCAGATGTGTCACGTTGGAAATCGCGCTTTGCAATACAAACGTAGAGCGATGTGCGAGGCCGATTAAGGCCATTTCCTTGCGGATTTCCTGCTTGCCTTGCGTGGTTTTGCCGAATGGCGACATGTCTGCCACCTGACCAATAAAGCCCGAGGTACAAGCTTGGCCGCCAGTGTTGGAATACACTTGCGTATCCACTACCAGCACCTTGATGGGCGTGCCTGACATCATCATTCTGGATAGATTCTGGAAGCCAATGTCGTACATTGCGCCATCACCGCCAATCGCCACAATCGGTGGGCATAGCAGCCATTCTTCTTCATTAAACTGACGCCAGTCGAAATGGGTGAGGAATCGGTCATGTACAACTGCATCATATAGTCCTGCAAGCTCCAGCTCTGCGGCACGCACCGCCTTGAAGCCATCCGCCATTTTTACCATGTGCCCCTCGAATACGCCCATGGCGACTGATGGCGAATCCTGGAATAAATTCGTTGTCCAAGGGAATGGATACGGGTTGAATGGGAAGGTCGATGCCCATACTGAAGTGCAGCCGGTGGAGTTGACCACCGCCATGTCAGACCTAGGCTTGCCTTGTGCGCCAGCGGTATAACATTGGCGTAAGTGGCGTAACTGCTCCAGCAATTGCGATACGCGGCGTAGCCAATCTGGGTCTAACGGCTGTGTAGCCTTGCCTTCGGTTAAATTCGCTGACAATGACGCCAGCGTGATGTCGCCAGATGAAGCTTGCATGGCGCGCATTAAGCCTTCGGTATCAGCAAAATCCACTGACTCCGTTACTTTCATACGGATGTGTTTTTCTAGCTGAACAATCAGCTCGTTTACTTTTTCCAGATGCGTTTTGACGCGTGGTTGCATCAAGGCCGATACGGTAGCGGTAAACAAGTGAATCGCTGTTTTTTCGCCACAGCCCAAACAGGCGCCATCGCCGCCCACCATAGAGCCATAGTTGTGCTTGTCCAGTAGCAAGGTTTCCAACGCGCCGATTTTTTCGTTCAAATCATCAATACGTGAAAATTCAGGCGCGGTGCTTGGTAATGCCGTCCAGAAATCCCACTCGTTACGCAGTTTTTCGGTTGATTCTTCGGTCTGTGTCACCATGTGCAATGCATCATCTTCACACACCGCCACGCAGATTTCGCAGCTCTTACAGGCATAAGGATTGATGGTGATAGAGAATAGACCGCCAGTGCCTTTGGCTTTCTTTTCCTTGTTGGAATAGTAAGGCTTGGTGATGGAGAATTGGAAATCGCCAATCACTGCACGGAATGCAGAAAACTCTGCCGTGAGCTTTTCGCGTTCATCTTCAGCGGCTTCAGCAAGTGTGGCGTTAATGGCTGAATCCAGCTGTTTTTGCACATTAGTTGCTTCACCATCTTGCTCAATCAGTGCGCGCAATTTCTTCTCAACTGTACGGCTGGCTTTACGCAAATAGCGTGTCGGGCGGGTGCGCTCGAGGTTGCTAATCGCCGTATTAAATACTTCTTGCACGGTGCTGACCAAGCCTGGAATTGCCATATCTGGGCATTCTGTGTAGCAATTGCCGCAAGCGGTACAGTTTTCAGCCACCCATGCTGGATGCTCAAAACGAATTTGCGTCATGTCACGGTACACGCCAGTTGCCGCTGGAATGACGGATAAACCGATGAATGGGTCAGCCAGATTATCATTGCCTTGGCCGCTGATATAGAAATTGCCGGTGCTTTCCCAAAACCGATGCACGTCAGCAATGCCGCCGTCACCTTCTGGCATGTGTTTCAGCATGATAGGCAGGCCAGCATCTTTAACCGCTAACGTGCGGCGGGTAGCGCCAACTTCTTGACCCGTGATTTCGATAATGCCGCTAAAGCCGCGACGCACAATGCGCAGGTTGTCATCCACCACGCGTTTGCCTTTAGAGCCGAACTTGGTTTGTAGCTGGTTTTCAATGGCGGCAAATAATTGCTCTTCAGTCAGCTTGGCGTTTTGCATCACTGGGCTGGCGGCAAAGAATGCGCCTTGGAAAACGTTGCCCTGCATACGCAGTTGCAGTTCAGGGTTACTAGCCTCTTCACGTGCGACCTTGAACGCATCCAGATAGAACACGCGAATCTGGTTGTCAGAAATGTATTTTTGCGCACTTAGCGGAAAGCTCGCCCAAACTTCTTCAGGCGTTGCCAGATTGCTCTGGATGATGAATGTGCCGCCTTTTTTCATGCCAGCCAGCGCGTTGGTGTGGTTAAACACATTCGGGTCTGGCGATAGCACTACGTCTACTTGCGTATATTCGCAGTTGATGCGGATGGGTTCTGGTGCGGCAGATAAGTAGTAAGTCGTCGGCTGGCCTTTTTTCTCAGAGCCGTATTTTGGGTTGGCTTTAATGTCCCAGCCCAATAGGTCGAATAAGGTGATTGCCAGATTCTTACCAGTTGTTACTGCACCCCAGCCGCCAATGGAGTGCATACGCACGGCAATCGCTCCAGCAGGCAGCAGGTTAGGGTTTTCAGAGCCGCGTATTGCCATTTCGCCAATGCGAGGGTAGGCGTCCAGCAAGTTCTGTTGTGATATTTCTTGTTTAGGATTGGCTGACTGTTCACGCAGGAAGTCGATGCCTAAGTAGAAGAATTTGCGATGCGGGCCATTTGGCAGCATGTTTTCAATGGCCGCGATGAGCGCTTCTGGTTGCAAATCGCGTGAACCTAAGCCGTAGCAGCCTGAGTATAGGCGCGGCATTTCTGCACCTTTGTAGCTGGCATAAGTTGGATATGGCAGGTCGCCATCTTTGTACGAACCATTCTCCATACACTTGCTTAAAGTGGCGCGGGTTTCGCGCATCAGTGGCAAGTCTTCTGCTAGTGGTTGGTCGGTGCGTTCCAGCACAGCCACGCCCTTACAGCCCTTGAGTAGTGCGCCTAATAAGTCGCCGGGGAATGGTCTGAACATGACGATAGATACCACGCCCACTTTTATTTTACGCGTTTCACGCAAGTAATCTGCCACGGCTTGTGCCTGTATGCACATACTGCCTTGTCCGACGATGGCATATTCGGCATCTTTCATCTTATAACCCATCACGCGGGCATAACGGCGGCCTGTCAGGTCATAAAATTCTTGTGCGTTGCGGTCAAAAATATCTTCGATGTGGTCGAAGAAATAGGGTCGCTGTGCGGCAACTGCCTGCATGTAGGCATCCTGATTCTGCACACCACCGGTAGACATTGGGTTATCTACGTCAAAGCTTGCTGGAATACGACGGCGTTTTTCACCGTAAAGCAGGCGTTGCGCAGGCGTTGGCGTGTCGATGATGTCGTCTGGGCGACCCAAGTATTCAGCGATCAAACCTTTTTCTGGTACTAACACAGGTTCAATCAGGTGCGTGGTCAAAAAGCCGTCCATCGCGTTAATGGCTGGCGTCAGCGATAACTCGGCAGTTTTTCGTGCAATCATATTCAAATCGCAAGCTTCCTGCGCACTGCGGCCTAACACTTGTATAAAGCCGGTGTCGTCCATGCAGTGGTAGTCATCGTGAGAGCAGTGTACGTTGAGCGTGGCTTTGGTAATGGCGCGGCAGCCTACGTTAAGCACGTACGGTAAACGCTTGCCTACTGCGGCATAGAGCGATTCGTGCATAAATGCAGCGCCCTGCGATGAAGTGAAGTTCACCGCACGCAAGCCTGTCATTGCCATGCCTGCGGTTACACCAGCCGCAGCATGCTCTGATTCTGGTTCTACAAAAATCAGTGGGCGACCGGAAAGATTCACATGCCCGTTGGATACCGCTTCTGACCAGTATTCGCCCATTTGTGTAGAGGGCGTAATCGGGTATGCACCGGCTGCATCTGAAGCTTCACGCTCCACCATAATTACGGCGGTATTACCGTCTATGGCGTCACGTACGCCTAGGTATTTGAAAGTTTTATTTTCTGCGCGTACGCCAGCTCCGAGTTCCATCAAGTGGAACTCTTTCAACAACTTGTTAAACATTACGATCTCCTTACGCTTCTGAGAGGATGGGCAGTGTTTGCTGCCTAACGATTTTTCGGGCTGATTTGCCACGTATGGCGCCCTTCATATCATCCAGCCAGACGATGGCCCCAGTCGGGCAGCGTTCGGTAGGGATTTGTGATGACAGCGCATTTTGGGCGTAGTCAATCACGGCGAGATTACTTTGAATTCTAATTAAGCCTGCTGGCGCATCTGTCGAGCAACGCGCGCAGCCAGTACAGGCCACTTCGCAAGCGGCTTCGGCGTCATCGCCGTTAGCCAGGCTTTTGCAAGCCACCCATAATTTATGGCTCACAGGGTGCAGCGAAAATAAATCTTTAGGGCAGATGTCCACACAGTCATTACAAGCCGTACATTTGTTGGCATCCACCACCGGTAAACCAAATTGATTCATGCTGATGGCGCCAAAGTCGCACACGTCAGCGCAGTCGCCCAGCCCTAAACAGCCCCAAGTGCAAGCTTTGCCGCCACCACCGACCACTGCGGCTGAACGGCAACTTGAAATACCTTCGTAACTGGCGCGTATGCTGGCAACATGGCGCCCGCCAGCGCATGCCAGACGCGCAACCTGCTTTTCTTCCTGCCCGGCAGACACGCCCATAAATTTGGCGATGCTGATGTTTTGTTGCGGTGTATTCACCGTACATTTACCTGGTGCAATGTTGCCAGCCACTACCGATTCAGCAAAGTTGCGGCAGCCTGCGGTTCCGCACGCACCACAATTGGAATGCGGCAGCATGTCTTCAACCTGATCGATGCGTGGATCTGCATAAACGTAAAGACGACGATTGGCCATAGCGATTACCAACGCCAAGGCTGAACCTAGCGTTCCCATAAAAATCGCAACAACAAGCATGTTATTCATGCGGCCAGTTCTCCACCTAAGCTCTCTAATTCTAAATTTGGCTAACTCTAAATTGAGCAACCTAAAGTCCAACCAATTTCTAATTTAGTTAGCACGTAAGTACTTGACTAAATTAGTATGTTTTAGTGTTTTGTATTTTTGTTTTAACGGAGTTTATGAATGTTTTAAGTATTTGACAAACTAATAATTTGAATGTTTACTATATAAAATTTGAATAATCAACGGGAGGCAAGTATATGGCTGAACCTAAGAATTTTTACTACAAGCAGAATCGACTCAAACAATTACGCGCATTTTGCCAAGTGGTTAAAAGTGGTGGCATTTCACTTGCTGCGGAAAAATTGTTTCAGAGCCAGCCGTCTGTTTCGTTGCAGATTCAAGCACTGGAAAGGGAATTATCGGTTGTGCTGTTCGAGCGCCGCGGCCCTAGCCTTAACCTGACGCCAAAGGGTGAAACCCTGTATCAGATTGCCCAGCCGCTGGTGGAAGGCATGGATAAGCTGGAGGAAACTTTTGCGGCGGCATTCGGGCATATCGAGTCCGGTGAAGTAAATATCGGGGCGGGGGAGTCGACCATTCTCTACATCATGCCGGAACCTGTGAAACGCTTTGCGGTAGCTTACCCCAACGTGCGCATCAAGCTACATAATGTGACAGGACGAGATGGCCTGCGCATGCTACGTGCAGACGAAGTGGACTTCGCCATCGGCTCCATGCTGGAAGGTCAGGAAGATATTATTTATGAGCCGGTGGTGAGTTATGACCCTATGCTCATCACGCCGTTAGACCATCCCTTAGCCAACAAGAAGAACATTACGTTGGCCGATATCAGCCCGTATGGCTTGATTTTGCCGCCGCGTCACCTCTCTACCTGGCGTATCGTAGACTATACTTTTCAGCAGGCAGGCCTGACTTACAATGTGGCACTGGAGGCTGGTGGTTGGGAAATCATCAAGAAATATGTCGAGCTCGGTATGGGCATTTCTATCGTGACCGACATCTGTATGACCGGGCAGGAAAATATCGCCAAAATGTCGCTGGCGCATCTCTTTCCATGCCGCAGCTATGGCGTAGTGCTAAGAAAAGGACGTTATCTTTCCCCGCAAGGGCAACGTTTTATTGATATTGTGCGTGAGGTTTATCTGGAGCGAGGTGGCGAAAAAGCCGGTTCAGTTCCTGAGGAAGATCCATTAAATGCAGGGATTATGGCAGAGGGGTTTTAGTGGGGTTTTTGCTATAACTTGGTTAGATAGACGTTTTTTAAGCGCATAATCGCTACAAATTTTAAATTTTTAGGAGCTATTCATGACCGCAATTTATCAAGTGTTAATCACTGGTGCTAACCGAGGCATTGGTTTGGAGTTGACTAAACAGTACGCCCAGGATGGCTGGCGTATACTTGCCTGCTGCCGAAATCCGCAACAGGCAACGGCATTGCAATCACTTGCAAAATTGCATGCCAATATTCAGCTATGCAGTCTGGATGTAGCCGATTTTGCGCAAATTAATGCGCTGGCACTCCAGTTAAAAGATCAAAAAATTGATGTGCTCATCAACAATGCCGGGGTTTACCCTGATAGCAGTTCTGGTGATGCCGACGCATGGCTGGATGCTTTTAAAATCAACAGCATCGCACCATTTAAAATAGCAGCCGCTTTTACGCCGCATATCGCGAATAGTCAGTTAAAAAAACTGGCAACCCTCTCCAGTAAAATGGGTAGCATGGACGACAATACCAGTGGCGGCAGTTATATTTATCGCAGCAGCAAAGCCGCAGTCAATATGGTGATGAAAAGCCTGTCGATTGATTTAAAACCGCTAGGCATCGCGGTGGTGACTTTGCATCCGGGTTGGGTATTAACCGACATGGGTGGCCCTAATGCTTTGATTGATAAGCAAACCAGCGTATCGGGTTTGCGTCAGGTGATTCAGGATTTAAGTTTGAGTAATAGCGGTCAATTTATTGGCTATGATGGCAAAGCGGTTAATTGGTAACAACTGAAGCCACGCGTTACGTTTGCTGTAATTTAATAAGGCAAACCCCCGGCTTTGCCAAGGAACTCGGTATGGTTTGACCTATACGTCGGTCATATAATGAAGAAATGGTTTAAGCCGGCAATTTGACCAAAGTGCGGATTTTTAGCGGGTTCGTGCACAGGTCTCTAAATACGAAATTTAAACTTGATGCGCATATCGACAATCGGCACGATTTTTCCGCGTAAATTCACCACGCCTTTAATAAAGCTTGGCGTATTTGCGATTTGCGTCACGGCGTCATACCCACGAATTTCCTGTACTTTTAGAATTTCCAATCCGTATTCTTCACTGCCGAGTAAAAAGGTGAGGTACTCTCCTGCGGCACTTGCATTTTTTAATGCCGCGCTATTGGTTGGGGCGCTGTTTACAACATCTACATTCAAGTTCATTTTTTTGGCACTTTCATCTAGCTAATTTAAGTTTTTCTGTTAAATGACCTCCAGCAAAACTAGAGGCTTATTGGGTGAATCCCTCAAGGCAGCGGGACATACTCCTTCCCCAATCAGCCATGTAGCATTGATGCAGCCACTTCGGCAGGCTCAGGACAGACATAGCGAAATCAAGGGCGATGTAACATATCCCCTCGATTCCATGTGCATTACATCGAGGCTACTTGGCTAAGTCAAAGCGAAATTGACCTTGCAAGCGGGCATGGGTTTCAGCCAATGGTGTTGGGTCTGCGCATTTTACGTACTAAAACTGCGGCTTTAACTGCCATTTCAGTGATGCAATCTGCGTGGGGAGATTTTTAGTGAAGTCACAACATAAGCCTCAACTCGACCGACTCTGTTGAAAAACTTTTTTTGAGGAGTTCTAAAGTTTAGTTAACCAAGATGGCGGATTAAATATTGGAAATGGCTTTAAATTTAATCTGCTTAGTCACTGTTTGACACGTCTGATTGAGCGCTAATGGTTCAGCTCAGAAAGTGCACCTCTTATAACTTTTGAAGAAGATTTTAGAAACAGCAGTGCAAGCACCGACCCAACAATAATATCTGGCCAACCAGAATGCATTAACCAAACACCACCAGCCGCTACAAAAACTGAAATATTGGAAGCAACGTCATTGCGTGAACATTCCCAGACAGAACTCATATTGATGTCTTCTTGGCGATGTTTCCAGAGTAGCATCAGGCATGTGCCGTTTGCCAGCAGTGCCAATAAGCTAATTAGCCCCATGGTTTCATAGGTCGGAATGATCGGAAACATGATTCGATATACCACCTGAGATAAAACGAATATTCCTGCAATTAATATCAAAATGCCTTTAAACAAAGCAATCTTGGCCTTTGAACGTGGGGAGCTAGCAATCACATAGAGACTAAGTCCATAAGTAATGGCGTCCCCTAGATTGTCAAGTGAGTCTGATAATAGTGCGGTTGAACCAGACATGATTCCCGTGACAACTTCAATCACAAACATCACAGCATTAATGCACAGTACGACCTTTAAAGTCGAGCTTTGCCGAATTCTCAGTGCATCAATCGCACAGGATTTATTTTCGCAACAATCAGCCATGTCGGAATCATCGTAAATATAGTTGATGAACAATCATGGCAGAAAATAGTTGATTTGACTATGATGATGATAAGCATTTCTGCTATAAAACTGCTAACAGAGAAAGTTACGAAGGAGCGGATGTTATGAAACTTGGAATAGTCATATATTCAAATGAGTCTGATCAGTGATAAGTTTAATGTCGTTGGACAAATGCACAGCTTCTTGGAGGCTGGTGGTTCGATTCTAGCTTGTGGCACCTGCCTTAAAATTCGTCAGTCTGAAGGATCTGATATTTGCCCAATATCGACAATGCAAGATTTGCACGCGCTAATTCTTGATTCAGACAAAGTATTGAGCTTTTAGTACCCAAGCCGCGGGTCGTAAATAATATATTTAAACGCGCTGACACTAATGATCAGAAAACATGTTGGCCAGCATCTCCCCACCTTTTTCTAATATAAAATATCTGAAAGCCTCTGCCGCCTGGGAGGCATTGCGCTTAGTCAAGGCAACTACGTGCCAGGTGCGAATAATGGGCGTATTTTGAATATCTAAAATAACGATTTGTTTGTTGGCGATTTCGTTGCCGATGGTGTGCAAAGATACAAATGAGATACCTAAATCTGCAATGACAGCTTGCTTGATGGTTTCATTACTTGACATTTCCATGCTTACAATCGGTGACAGGTTATGTTCAGCGAAATATCTTTCCATAATAAATCGCGTCCCTGAGCCGGCTTCTCTGGAAATAATTTCAAATTTATTTAAGGCCTCTGGAGGTATATTGGATTTTCCTGCCAGCGGATTCAACGGGCTGGCAATAAACAAATGTGGGTGACTGGCAAACGGTTCTACACGGGTATCAATTTCTTTAGGTGGCCGCCCCATAATCGCAATGTCAATTTCGCCATCACGCAGCAACTCAACCAGCTGCTGTCTATTTCTAACTTCAATCCTGATTTGCAGATTGGGATTATCTTTTTTGAATTCTACCAATACTTGAGGGATGAAGTATTTAGCTGTACTAACCAGACCAATTTTCAAGATACTTATTGGTGTGCCACGCAGGCGCTCCATCATGGTGTTGGCTTCATTTAATGTGCTGGAAATGCGCCGCGCATAAAGTAAAAAGTACTCGCCAGCAGCAGTGAGCTCTACCTTTCTGTTCTCCCGACGAAACAGATTAACACCCATATCTTCTTCCATCTCTTTAATTTGCTGAGAAACAGCAGGCGCAGAAATGTGCAGTTCTTCTGCCGCACGTAAAAAGCTCGCATGCTTTGATGCGCTCAAAAAAGTTCTTATTTGCCTTAGTGTTATATTTCGCATAAGTAAAACTTAACTATAAGTAAAATATTTATTACTTTAACTTAACTCTAAACTTTTATACAGTACTACATCATTATCGATTGCAAGTATTTTTTGAATCATCAGCGGAAGGAACAAAATGAATACGCAAACAGACGGACGCATTACCGATATTAAGGAGCGTTATAAGGGCGGGGTTCTTAAGTATAAGCAAATGGGTTATTGGCGCCCAGACTACGAGCCTAAGGAAACGGATTTTATTTGTGTATTCCGTATTACCCCGCAAGATGGTGTAGACCCAGAGGAGGCAGCAGCAGCGGTAGCGGGTGAATCCTCAACGGCTACGTGGACAGTGGTTTGGACCGACATGCTCACAGCCTATGAAGATTATCAGGCTAAAGCTTACCGTATTGATATGGTTCCAGGAACTGGCGTGGGCACTGACAAGGAGGCTCAGTATTTTGCTTACATTGCTTACGACATCATTTTATTTGAAGAGGGTTCTATTGCGAACATAACAGCGTCTCTGATCGGCAATGTATTCAGTTTTAAACCACTCAAGGCCGCACGTTTGGAAGATATTCGTATCCCTGTAGCCTATGTAAAAACCTTCAAAGGGCCGCCAACCGGCATTATCGTTGAGCGCGAACGTTTGGATAAATACGGCCGCCCTTTATTAGGTGCAACCATGAAACCCAAGCTTGGGCTTTCTGGCAAGAACTATGGCCGGGTTGTTTATGAAGGACTGACTGGCGGGCTGGATTTTACCAAGGATGATGAGAATATCAACAGTCAGCCGTTTATGCACTGGCGTGATCGTTTCCTGTTTTGCATGGAGGCGGTAAACAGAGCGCAGGCTAATAGCGGGGAGATTAAAGGACACTACCTCAACATTACGGCAGCCACCATGGAAGATATGTATGAGCGTGCCGAGTTTGCTAAACAGCTTGGCTCCAACATCATTATGATCGACTTGGTCGTTGGCTGGACAGCAATTCAATCTATCAGCAACTGGGCGCGCAAGAATGACATGATCTTGCATATGCACCGCGCCGGTCATGGCACTTATACGCGTCAAAAAAATCACGGTGTTTCATTCCGCGTGATAGCAAAATGGCTACGATTGGCAGGTGTGGATCATCTGCATGCGGGAACGGCCGTGGGTAAACTAGAAGGCGACCCGATGACGGTTCAGGGTTATTACAATGTTTGTCGTGATGCCGTCACCAAGCAGGATTTTTCACGCGGCATCTTTTTTGATCAGGATTGGGTAGATTTAAGAAAAGTGATGCCAGTGGCTTCAGGAGGCATTCATGCCGGGCAGATACATCAGCTCCTGCATCTGTTTGGAGATGATATGGTGTTGCAATTTGGTGGCGGCACCATCGGACACCCCGCAGGCATACAGGCTGGCGCTATTGCTAACCGTGTAGGCATAGAGACGATGGTGAAGGCGCGCAATGAGGGTAAAGATATTCTCAACGAAGGTCCTGATATTCTGCGGGCTGCTGCAAAGTGGTGCAAGCCACTGGAGCAGGCGTTGGAAACATGGAAAAACGTATCATTTAACTACGCGTCAACCGATACCCCGGATTTTGTGAGCACACCGACAACTTCAAGTTAAATTTTAAGCAAGTTAAATTTTAAGCAAGTTAAGTTTTAAGCAAAGGAAACCAATATGCACATCACACAAGGACAATTCTCTTTTTTACCTCCGCTTAACAATGAGGAAATCAGAGCGCAGGTGGACTACGCCATCAGTAATGGATGGGCAGTTTCAATTGAGTGGACAGATGACCCGCATCCACGTAATGTTTACTGGAATATGTGGGAGCAGCCAATGTTTGAAATTAAAGACGGCGCAGCGGTCATTTATGATTTGGAGGCGTGTCGCAAAGCCTGCCCGAATGCCTACATCAAAATCAATGCGTTTAATAGCACGCGTGGGGTTGAATCAATGGTGATGAGCTTTATTGTCAATCGCCCTGCGATGGAACCCGGCTTCGGCCTTATCAGGCAAGAAGGTGAAGGCAGAATGGTGCGTTACACCACGCGCGCCTACAGTACCGAAATGCCGCCAGACAGCGTATGACCAGCATAGATTTACAGCAGATTCTGGCGGATGCCAATATCGCAGAGGTATTGGCAAAACTGGATTATGACCTCGTCGGTCTTGCTCCAGTCAAACAAAGAATCAGGGAGATCGCCGCATTTCTAGTAGTATCACGTGCGCGTCTCCAGCTGGGAATTGAAAGTGCGCAGCCTAATTTGCATATGTGTTTTACCGGCAATCCTGGTACAGGTAAAACTACAGTGGCTTTGCGTATGGCCGAAATGCTGCATCGATTAGGCTATGTGCGAAAAGGTCATGTGGTGAGCGTGACACGGGATGATTTAGTAGGGCAATACATTGGTCACACTGCGCCAAAAACTAAAGAAGTGCTGAAAAAAGCGATGGGCGGCGTGTTGTTTATTGATGAAGCCTACTACTTGTATCGCCCTGAAAATGAAAGAGATTACGGGCAAGAAGCTATCGAAATACTGTTACAAGTGATGGAAAACAACCGTGATGATTTGGTGGTGATTTTAGCCGGGTATAAGGATAGGATGGATACGTTTTTTCAATCCAACCCGGGCATGTCATCGCGGATTGCGCACCACATTGATTTTCCAGATTACAGTCAGCATGAACTGCTGGAAATTGCGCAAAAAATGGTAGCTGCAATGCATTATCAGTTTGATGAAAAAGCACTGGCGGCGATGAGTGAATATATCGAACAGCGCAAAACACAACCGCATTTCGCGAACGCACGCTCCATTAGAAATGCACTGGACAGAATACGCTTGCGTCACGCTAACCGTATTTTTGAAATAGCGTCAGGCGCCAGAAAAAACGCCACAATTGAGGATTTATCCACGATTACCGAGGCTGATATCCGTGCCTCTCGCGTATTTACTGGAAGTTTAGAAAGCAAATCGGCATCGGGCCAATGAGATTAGGAAAAGCGCATTGTATATGAATACACATCACACCACGTTAGCCAGCTTTCTGGTTGAGGCATCACAAGGTCTGCTCCCAGAGAGCCAACTGGCCGCCTTGATTTTGAATATTGCAGAGTCGGTAAAGACCATCTCCAGATTAACCGAACAAGGCGCTTTAGCTGACATGTATGGCAAGCTGGAAAGCCAGAACATTCAGGGAGAGACGCAAATGAAACTGGATGTGGTGAGTAATCAGGTTTTCATCGACCACCTGACGCAGAGCGGCTTGGTGGCAGGTTTAGCCTCTGAAGAGATGGATATGCCGATACTGATTGCCGATGATCCAGGTACAGGTGCTTTTTTGGTAATTTTTGACCCGCTGGACGGTTCATCGAACGTGGCGGTCAATGTATCGGTGGGCTCAATATTTTCGGTGCTGCATGCGCCTGCACAAGCGCTACCGCAGGGTGGTGACTACCTGCAGGCAGGCAACCAGCAAGTTGCTGCGGGTTATGCACTTTATGGTCCTTGCACCATGCTGGTGCTGACAATCGGTAAAGGGACACATGGGTTTACACTGGATCGTGATGCGGGTGAGTTTGTACTAACGCATGCGAACATCAAGATTGCTGAAGACACGGCTGAGTACGCCATTAATGCCAGCAACGAGCGTTTCTGGGAGCCTCCTGTCAAACGCTATATCAATGAATGCAAGGCGGGCACAACAAACCGGAGAGAGAAGGACTTCAACATGCGCTGGGTAGCAAGCATGGTGGCAGATATTCACCGCATCCTGATGCGCGGCGGGATTTACCTCTATCCCAAAGACAACAAGGACGTAACGAAGCCAGGCCGTTTGCGGCTAATGTACGAGGCAAATCCGATGGCGATGCTGGTTGAGCAGGCGGGGGGATTGGCTTCAACCGGCAGGATCCGCATTTTAGAAGTTCAGCCTGAAAATATTCATCAGCGTGTGCCTGTCATCATGGGCTCAAGTAATGAAGTGTTGCGGGTGGAGCGCTATCACCATGCGCACGACATGGGGACAGATGATGCATTGCCCCTGTTTAATGACCGCTCCTTTTATAGATAAACCATTGGGAAGAAAAATCTATGTCCAGAAAAAATCCAGTGATTGCGATAACCGGTTCATCAGGTGCCGGAACCACTTCCGTGATGAATAGTTTCGAATATATCTTCAGGCGCGAAGGCATCAAGGCCCAAGCGATAGAAGGTGATTCCATGCACCGCTTTGAGCGTAAGGAGATGGATGCTGAGCTGAAAAAATACAACAAGATTCCGGGAAGTCATTTTAGTCACTTTAGTCCGGAAGCCAATCTTTTGCCTGAACTTGCTGACACCTTCAAAAAATTTGGTGAAACGGGACGATGCAAAGTCCGCAAATATATCCACACCGATGTTGAGGGGGCTCCCTATCACCAGTCTGCCGGCACACTGACGCCTTGGCGGGATAGCGCTGAGGATGCTGATGTGCTGTTCTACGAAGGGTTGCATGGCGGGTATGTCGGCCCGGATGCCGATGTGGCACAACATGTCGACTTGCTGGTAGGCGTTGTGCCTATTATCAATCTCGAATGGATACAGAAAATGCACCGGGATCAAAAGGTGCGCGGATATTCTCAAGAGGCTGTAGTCGATACCATTTTGCGCCGCATGCCTGACTATGTTCATCATATTTGCCCGCAGTTTTCACGGACACATGTGAATTTTCAGCGGGTACCCACGGTAGACACTTCCAATCCTTTTATTGCCAAGGATATTCCGAGTGCTGATGAGAGTATGGTGGTTATTCGTTTTGCCCAGCCCAAGGGCATTGATTTCCCGTATTTACTCAACATGTTGCATGGCTCCATGATGACCAGACCTAATACCTTGGTTGTCCCTGGAGGCAAAATGGGGCTGGCGATGCAACTTATTTTTACGCCGATGATTCTACGTTTAATGAGTATGAGAGATTGATGGCACACTAATTGTTAATCAGTTTCTCATCTTGACGTTGAAGCTATTATGGTTTTAGTGATGTATGACCTTGATGGCACTTTGTCGGATACAGCAGGTGTATATGAATGATAGGATATAAAAAATGGCTTTAATTTCGCTTAGGCAGCTATTAGATCATGCTGCTGAACATCAGTACGGCTTACCCGCATTTAACGTCAACAACATGGAGCAGATTCATGCAATCTTGCAGGCGGCTAATGAGGTAGATAGCCCAGTTATTTTACAGGCTTCAGCTGGCGCAAGAGGTTATGCCGGAGAACCTTTTATGCGCAAGCTGGTTGAAGCGGCCATTGAGCAGTATCCACACATACCTCTGTGTATGCATCAGGATCATGGTGCATCACCAGCCGTATGTCAGGTAGCAATTCGCAGCGGGTTTTCCAGCGTAATGATGGATGGCTCGCTGGAGAGCGATGCCAAAACACCCGCCTCTTATGATTACAACGTGGACGTGACGCGTCGCGTGGTTGAGGTTGCACATGCAGTAGGTGTCTCCGTAGAAGGCGAACTCGGCTGTTTGGGTTCTCTGGAAACCGGCCAGGCCGGAGAAGAGGACGGCAGCGGAGCAGAAGGCGTTTTAAATGAATCGCAATTACTCACCGACCCGGATGAAGCAGCCGCCTTTGTAAAGGCAACACAAGTAGATGCACTGGCAATTGCAATTGGCACCAGTCACGGCGCTTACAAGTTTAGCCGGCCCCCTACAGGCGATATTTTAGCCATTAACAGAATCAAGGCGATACACCAGCGAATTCCGAATACACATCTAGTCATGCACGGCTCTTCAAGCGTTTCTCAGGAGTGGCTGGAGATGATTCGCAAATATGGCGGACAGATTAAAGAGACTTATGGCGTGCCAGTATCAGAAATTATTGAAGGCATCAAAAACGGCGTGCGCAAGGTCAACATTGATACCGATATTCGATTGGCCATGACCGCTGCCATGCGTAAAAAAATGTACGAAAGCCCTGAAGAGTTTGACCCTCGCGCGATCTTAAAAGCCGCCACTGTTGCCGCAAGAGGTGTTTGTAAAGAACGCTTTGAAGCATTTGGCAGTGCAGGTCAAGCGTCAAAAATTAAAGTGATCTCCTTGGATGCTATGGCGATCCGCTATACCAAAGGCGAATTGGCAGCAATCATTAGATGAGCCGGCTTTTTAAACCTCCATATCAAGGAAAAAAATGAGACGCAAGCTAGTAGTAGGCAATTGGAAAATGAACGGCAGCAAAATGAAGAATAAATCGTTGCTGGAGGGTGTGGTTGCTGGTGTGCGTGACTTGCATAATGCTGACTACGTGGTATGTATTCCCTATCCTTATCTTGGACAAGCACAGTCTTTACTGCAGGGTACAAATGTCGCATGGGGAGCGCAGAATCTTTGCGCAACCGAAGACGGTGCACTCACCGGTGCAGTCTCTCCGGACATGCTGGTGGATTATGGCTGTACTCACGTCATTATTGGGCACTCCGAGCGGCGCATCCAGTTTCATGAAACCGACGACACGGCTGCCACCAGATTCAATGTAGCGCTCAAAGCTGGGTTAACCCCGATATTTTGCATGGGTGAGTCGAGAGAAGAACGTGAATCGGACTGGACAGAGTATGTAGTTGGGCGGCAACTAGACTCTATCATCAGGCGTTTCGGCGCGGATTTTCTAGCCAAGGCCGTACTCGCCTACGAGCCATTGTGGGCAGTTGGTACCGGCAAGCCAGCCACGCCTGAGCAGGCGCAAGAGGTGCATAGCTTCATCCGTGGACGTATCGCGAGGTGTAATGTAGAAGTTGCGGAAAATGTACGTATTCTCTATGGCGGTAGCGTACAACCGGCTAATGCATCTGCACTATTTGCAATGCCAGATATTGATGGCGGCTTAGTGGGCCGCTGCTCACTAGACGCTAAAGCATTTGTGGATATTTGTAAGGCCGCTTGCCAGCATCCAATAACAACTTGACTCAAGTTAGGACAGATGATGGCTTTTGGCAGAAGCCGTACAAAAACACAAAAGTCATCATCTTGCATCTTAACGTTCGCTGCTAATCCCACCTATAAAATGTGAAAAGCATTTCAACATATTCTGGGCTGTTAGCGGCATCTTAGAGAATAAAAACCACCATAACCGCATGATTTAAAAACCACCATTTAAATAAAGTTTGTATTTTTTACACTATTGTTATATATTTATGTAAATATTACAAATTCACAGGTGATTACATGATGTCTCTTGGTAATTTCATTCGCACTAAGCGCAAATCACTCAACCTGACACTACAACAGCTTGCCTCTAAAATTGAGGCTGATGCGGGCAATCTATCCCGCATTGAGCGTGGCGAGTTAGGTGTTTCTGAAGTCTTGTTACGCAAAATTGCAGCTGCGCTAAATACAACGCCAGCCAATCTTTACACTGAAAGTGATGCCACGGAAACACTATTTGGCGTAAATGAGCAGCAACCCACATATCTGACCGCACATACACCAGCTGCGTACAAAATCAACCAGACCAACGCTAGAGATTTTGTACATTGGTTTCGCTCTGCCGCGCCTTATATTCACGCATTTGGTGGACGTACGTTTGTGATTGCCTTTGGCGGCGAGGTGGTTGACGAGCAGCAGTTTATCGCGCTATCGCACGACCTTAACCTACTTGCCAGCCTTGAGGTCAGACTGGTGTTGGTGCATGGCGCGCGACCGCAAATTGAGCAGCGCTTAAAACGCGACAAAATCACCCCCATTTTTCATAACGGGTTACGCGCAACCGATGACAAGACCATGGAGGCGGTTAAAGAAGCCAACGGCGCAGTGAGAGTTGAAATTGAAGCCTTGCTTTCAATGGGGATTACCAATTCGCCGATGGCAGGCTCTGATATTCGTGTAGCGAGTGGCAACTTTGTGACTGCAAAACCTATGGGGGTGCGCGAGGGTGTTGATTTACAACATACAGGGGAAGTGCGCAGAGTGGATGCGGTTGGTATTCAAAAGCGCTTGGACGATGGTGAGCTGGTCATGCTGTCACCGCTTGGCTATTCGCCTACGGGCGAAGCATTCAATTTAAGTTTAGAGGATGTAGCCGTCAGCGCGGCGATTGCGCTGGATGCGGACAAGCTCATTTTTTTGATGGATTCTGAAGGTGTGCATAATTTACGTGGTGAATTACTACGTGAAATGACCGCCGAAAAAGCCAAGAACTTTCTGCGTAACGTGCAAGAAAACGAGCAAGCCATTAACGTTTCAGAAGACGTTAATTACTACCTGCCAGCCGCTGTACGCGCTTGTGAGCATGGTGTGGCCCGCACACACCTGATTAGCCGTCATATTGACGGTGCGATTATTCAAGAGTTATTCACGCTTGAGGGTATTGGCACCATGGTAACGGAGCTGAGCTTGGAAAGCATGCGCAAAGCCAACATTGAGGATGTTGGCGGCATCATAAAACTGTTTGAGCCGCTTGAAACTGAGGGTATTTTAGTGCGACGCGGACGTGAGCGCATTGAGATGGAAATTAACCATTTTTATGTGATGGAACACGATAACCGTATTATCGGTTGCGCGGCACTGTATCCGTTTATGGCTGAAAAAACCGCCGAGTTTGCATGTCTGGCGATAGACCCGGCCTACAGGGGCGGCGGGCGGGGCGATAAGTTATTCTATTTTTGTGCCAGCTTAGCCAAAGAGCAGGGACTTAAAAGCTTATTTTGCCTAACTACGCGCACTGAGCACTGGTTTTTAGAGCGCGGCTTTATTGAACAAAATATAGAAAAATTACCCTCTGAAAAACAGAAACTTTACAATTTTCAGCGTAAATCCAAAGTGTTTAGCAAAACACTGTGAGCAAATTTTAGTTACAATGACGCAAACTAAACTTGCCAGAATTCAACCCAGATTCTCCATTAGGACTTGAAGTGGCAGCGCCGCACAGTTTGATGGATTTTTTGTGCAAATTTTATGAGCAATAGTCACTCTATTGACAGAAAATTTGCACAAAAAAGACGCAAAATGGGCAAGTTGACATTCAAGTAGATGCATTCATCGCCTAATGGAAAATCTGGGTTTAAACTAACGGAAAACTTATGTTAAGCCAAACTATCGCTGCAAAAAAAGCACAAACCCTCGCTGAGGCACTGCCTTATATTAAACGCTTTTTTGACAAAACCATTGTCATTAAATACGGCGGTAACGCCATGACCGACGAGCACCTTAAAGAGTGTTTTGCACAAGACGTGGTGTTGTTAAAGCTGGTTGGCATGAACCCGGTAGTAGTGCACGGTGGTGGCCCGCAAATTAATGAGATGCTAGATAAACTTGGCAAAAAAGGTGAGTTTATTCAAGGCATGCGCGTGACCGATGCTGAAACCATGGACGTAGTAGAGATGGTACTTGGTGGGCAGGTGAATAAAGAAATTGTTAACCTTATCAATCGTCATGGCGGCAAAGCCGTTGGCTTAACCGGGCAAGATGGTAATTTTATTCACGCGCATAAACTATTGATGGCAGATAAAGATGATGCCAGCAAAATGATTGATATTGGGCAAGTGGGTGAAATCAGCGCAATTGATCCGAGCATTATCAACTTTTTAGACACAGGCGACTTTATTCCAGTCGTGGCACCTATTGGTGTAGGTAAGGATGGTGAAACTTATAACATCAATGCCGATGTGGTGGCAGGCAAGTTGGCTGAAATTTTAAATGCAGAAAAATTGATTTTACTAACAAATACACCGGGTGTATTGGATAAAAATGGTGAGTTGCTGACAGGTTTAACGCCAAAGCAAATTGATGATTTAGTCGCTGACGGCACGCTGTCTGGCGGCATGCTACCTAAAATCAGCTCAGCTTTGGATGCTGCACGCAGTGGCGTAAAAGCTGTACATATTATTGATGGTCGCGTGGAACACGCGCTGTTGCTTGAGGTGCTGACCGATGAAGGTGTGGGGACTTTAATCAAAGCAAAATAATTTTAGGTTTTACATGACCGCTAAAATCTGGATTTTTGACCTGGACGATACGCTCCACAACGCCTCCGCGCATATATTTCCAATCATGAATCGCGCCATGACGCGCTACATGATGGAAGCGTTAGATTTAGACGAGCCTGCCGCACACAAGATGCGTCAACATTATTGGCGCATCTATGGTGCTACCCTCAAGGGGCTCATGCGCCACCATGATATTGACCCACATCATTTTTTAAATGAAACCCATCGATTCGAGAATTTACCTGAGCTGGTCATTCAAGCCAAACGTCTTCGGCACATGCTACAAGGCTTATCTGGACGTAAGTTAGTATTTACTAACGCCCCGCGCAACTACGCCATACGCGTGCTAGAGTTATTGGGCGTTGACGATATTTTTGAGTTGATATTTAGCGTCGAATCTACCCGGTTTCATGCAAAACCATCGACACGTGGTTTTCAAAAACTGCTTAAAGCGATTAAGGCTAAAGCGAGCGACTGCATCATGCTAGAAGATAGCTTGCCCGCACTCATGACAGCAAAACGGCTTGGCATGAAAACAATCTGGGTAAGCAAAAGATTAAAAAAACCTAATTTTGTTGATTATCGAATATCCACAGTGTTAGCACTCACTCACCTTAAGCTATAATTAAATAAAAAATCGTGGGAGAAATAAAAATGGCAGGCGAACGCAAACAACAAATTTTAGAAACGCTAGCTAAAATGCTGGAGTCACCCAAACGGGAAAAAATCACCACCGCTTCATTAGCCGCAAAGCTGGAGGTCAGTGAAGCGGCACTTTACCGCCACTTTGCCAATAAAGCGCAAATGTTTGAAGGCCTGATTGTATTTATTGAGGAAACGGTTTTTGGCTTAATCAACAAAATTAGCGCCGAAGAAACTGATGGCTTAAGACAAGTGCAGCGTATTGTGACTATGCTGTTAGTATTTGCAGAAAAAAACCCGGGCATGACACGTGTGCTCATTGGCGACGCGCTTGTGAATGAAGATGAAAAATTGCAACTACGCATCAACCAGCTGTACGACCGCATAGAGGCAACGCTCAAACAAAGCCTGCGAATTGCTGATACGCAACATGCTAACTTGCCAACTGGAAGCAAAAGTGTTGCTGAAGCACGTGCCAATTTGATGGTATGCTTTGTGGTGGGTCGCTGGCAACAGTTCGCCAAGAGCGGGTTTAAACGCAAGCCGACAGAATTTGCTCAGGAACAGTTGGGTTTATTAAGCTAATGGCGTAAAGCTCTGGGTCCAACCAGCGCTAAAATTTCGTACTTTGTTAAGTAATCGTTAAAAAAGGCAGCGACATGACCACGCATAATCAAGCAATAAAAGCCCTATCTCCTGCTGATTACCTCATCATTGAAAAAGAGCATCTTCTATTTGATAAATTCTTAACCGACCTGCGTAATGCTTGTGCTTGCAGTAACTTAAACCAGCACCCCGATTGCCCAAGTTGCGATCATGAAAAAATGACCTCCTGCCAAGGTCGCTTGCCTTCTTACTTGTTTTACATCTCTGACCTTGCGGCTAGGCATTTTGAACATGAAGAACAAATTATGTTGAGCAGGCCGCATGTGACAGAGCAATACGAATATTTTCGTACGCACAGCCAAGCACATCAGGAGATTATGGAAAAATTGCAAGCACTGACAGATGAGTGTTTTTCACTGGATAGCAAAAACAGCCCCGCTGAAACATACCGTCAGTTTTACAAAGAACTCTCAGATATGTTTGAAGAACATGATCGCGCTTTTGACGATCCTTTTATTCAATCAACCAAAACCTAAAAAAACTGAACTTAAAACAGACAAAGATATATTTTTACATTGACTCCACTTATTGCACAGGAGAACAACTTGGGCGGCACAATTTTTGGCTTTACTGAAGCGCAAATTACTGACTTTGGCATGACTTATGGCGTTGGCGGCTTGATGCTGTTAATGATTTTTATTGTTGGGCATTTAGCCTGGGAAGCCAAAGTAGGAAAGTTTGGTACTTTTATTTTGTTTTTAGGGTTAACGTTTGGATTGGTGGGTTTTGTAGCCAAATATTTTATTCAAAACTCACTGGGTATTTAACGCTTTTTTAATCGCAGATAATCGCGCTTCATGCACCGCTAATTTAATTGCTTCAACATTACTTTGTGTTTTGGCTACAGCGCCTGCATCCACACTTGATGCCGCAGCCAATACTTTTAACATTAAATCTGCAATTGGTGTTGGGCAGCGTTCAAAGCCTGTTCTGCCTCGAGAATCTGCTTCGCAGGCTTTTAAGAAATCCTTAAATCGCTCAGGCTGACGAATCGCATCCAGTTGAATGAGAAACTCCAGCAGTGTGCTGGTACGCATTTGCGCTGCGGCATGTAATTTTCCATGAAACTTGGTCACCAAGACAGCAAGCGCTTTGCAATCGTTAGGCACACGTAAACGTGTGCAAATTTCTTTGAGTAAATCAACGCCGCGCGCCTCGTGCCCAATATGGCGCGGCAGCATTTCTTGCGGAGTAATGCCTTTGCCCAGGTCATGCATCAGGGCGGCAAAACGTATGGCTAAGCTAAAGTTTTGTTGTGCAGCATAATCAACTACCATCATCACATGCACACCGGTATCGACTTCTGGATGATGTTGCGCGGGCTGCGGCACTCCCCACAGTTTATCCAGTTCTGGCAACAACCTCTGCAAAGCACCACAAGCACGTAGCACCTCAAACATGCGTGAGGGCTTTTCTTCCATTAAACCTTTAGCAAGCTCCTGCCACACACGTTCTGCCACTAGCGCATCAACTTCGCCTTCATCCACCATTTGCCGCATTAAAATCATGGTTTCTGGCGCGATGTTAAAATCTGTTAGCCGCGCTAAAAAGCGAGCGGCGCGTAAAATACGCACTGGGTCTTCAGCAAAGGCGTCGCTCACATGGCGTAGCGTCTTAGCGTTGATATCAGCTAACCCGTTAAATGGATCAACTAATTTCCCATCATGACCTTTAGCGATTGCGTTGATGGTTAAATCACGGCGCGCTAAATCTTGCTCCAAGGTAACGTCAATCGAGGCATAAACACTAAAACCTTTATAACCCTTTGCCGTTTTTCTCTCAGTGCGTGCCAGTGCATATTCATCATGCGTTTGCGGATGTAAAAAAACAGGGAAGTCTTTGCCCACTGGTCTAAAGCCAGCCGCCACCATCGCCTCTGGTGTGCTACCAACCACTACATAGTCTTTGTCTTTTACCACAAAGCCAAGTAACGCATCACGCACAGCACCACCAACAAGATAAGCCTGCTTAGCAATATCCGATACGGCGCTCACTGAATATTACCGAGCAGCAATACTGCGAAAACGGTCGTATGCGCCGCGTGAGGTTTTGTCAACCAAATATTCAGCAATCACCGCCTCTAACGCAGTGGGTTGTACACCCAATATCGCCGGGATTGGGTGTTGGCTAACGCTGTCTATTTCCATTGAGCGGACATTGTCACGCGACATGAGTTTGATAGGAAGTAACTCCATCATGAAGGCTTGCGCATACGATAGCGTATCGTTTAAACCGATAATCGGACGTTGCAAGCCTAAAGTATGCATCACTTTTTGCACCAGTTCTCGGAAGGTATAGTCCGTAGGTCCTGCCAGCTCGTAGCTTTGACCATAGGTAGCCGAGTTTTGCAGGCTGTTAACAAAACAACTAGCGACATCTTCTACCCAAATTGGTTGAAATCTTGCATTTGGTTTAGCGAGCAAAATGACGGGTAAAAACTTAATCAGCGTGGCAAAAAGATTGATGAAACGGTCACCGCGCCCAAAAATAATGGATGGTTTAAAAATGGTGATATTAAGTTGACTTTTCAATGCCAATAGCGCCGACTCACCTGCCGCTTTAGAACGTAAATATTGGCTAGGTGCAGTACTTGAGGCCTGCAAGCTACTCATGTGTAATAGGCGTTTAATGCCTAAGTCTGCACAAACTTTTGCAAGCTGCGCGGGCAGTTGATGGTGCATGGTGTTAAAACTTGCACGCCGGCTTTGATGCAAAATGCCAACCAAATTGATCACCGCGTCCATGCCTCTTAAAGCTGAATTTAAGGCGTGGTAGTCCAAAATGTTGCATTCAAGCAAACTTACATTAGGTAGTAAGATGAGGTGCTTTGCTGAGTCGTAACGACGTGTTAATACCGTAACCAAGTAGCCCGATGCCGCTAATTTAGCCACAACTGCACTACCAACAAACCCTGAACCGCCTAATACTGCTACTTTTTTTATTTGCATATTTAACCTTTATTTTTGTTTAACTCTAAAATGAGATCAATGCACCAAAGCCGTTATAGAACACTTTACGCTTTACTATTAAAGCGCGGTGAAGTATCAATAATGGCCTTGTACGGAATCTCTTATTGCGTGCTCTTGAGGCTTTTCAGGACAATTCAAATTTTAAATTAAGTTGACCTTCATCGTAAATTATTCACTATCCGCCAATAGCGTTTCAGGCTGACCACTGCCAGGCACGATCCCCATACGGGATTTCAAACTTTGTATGCTGGTGCCTAGGCGCGGGGCATACATCTGGGCATTAGCCATCACTTTTTGCACATAGCCTCTTGTTTCACTAAATGGAATTGATTCTATGTAAATGGCCGCCTCTAACGGCTTAGTTGCCACCCAGCGCCTTGCCCGACTTGGGCCTGCATTGTAAGCAGCGGTTGCCATTACGGCTTGACCATTCATTAACTCTAAGGTGTAGCGCATATAGTAAGTACCAATACCAATGTTAGTGGGTAAATCATGAATCATGTCATTGCTGTAGTCATCTAAACCCATCCGTTTAGCCGCCCATTTTGCCGTAGTTGGCATTATTTGCATGAGACCTGCCGCACCCACACCAGATTTTGCATAATGCATAAATCGACTTTCTTGACGAATCAGACCATATACCCAAGCTTCGTCTAGATTTTGCTGATTTGCCGAAAAGCGCATTAAATCATGATAAGGCGTTGGATAGCGCAAATTAAAATCATGTACTTGCCTAGTGTTATCCGCCGTACTAATGGCAACGTCATACCATTGTTGGCGTGCGGCATGTTCAGCGGCGGCCAGCAATTCTTTATCATTAAAACCGCGAGTGGCCCACACCCACTCAGCCTTAGCCTCCCAGCGCAGGTCCAAGCGCTGTAGCTCAAGTGCACGCTTAATGGCGGGTTGACTGGCTATTGCAGTCACCTCCAACTCAGTGCTGGTGTACTGTATTTGTGGATTACCCATCACGCTTTCTAACTCCTCCGCCGCCAGCCAGCCATAATAATGGCGCTCTTTAGAAAGTGGTCCCAATATTGCATTTGCTTCTGCCTGTGCGTTCACGGCCTTTAACGCGCGTGCTTTCCAGTAACGCCAGGCACCTTCTTCAGCCTGTTTAGGTTGCATTATTGATATTGCACCTTTAACCACTGCCCAATTTTCCGCACGTAAAGCTGCGCGTACCTGCCAAGCAAGCTGTTCACTATCTAAATCCACACCTTTGGCTAATTCATAGTAGCCAAGCGCGTCGGGATGGTGGCCACGTGCCGCGTGGTAAGCAATACGCCCCCAGCCAAAAGCGCGATTTTCTGCCGAAAAGTTAGTGTGCAGTCGATTAAATACTGTAATCGCATTCTCTATATTGTTGCGCGCTAAACGATCCAGCGCATAAAGATTGATCTCGATACCGGCACGCGTTTTAAATGAAACTGCCGTCGTCACCTTCATTTTTTTACTGCCAGACTTAACTGTACTTGGTTTATTTTCCAGCAAGGCTTGTGGCGTTAGGTTCGCAACATCTAACAGCTTAAGATTTTTTTCATCAAAATCAGGTAAGCGTTTAGCAATGCTTTTGGCAAGGCTCAACTTACCCCCTTGCAATGCCAATCTAAATCTTGCCCAAATATCCTCGGCACTTAACGCACCCGTTTGTTGCATTAGATCAAATAGTTGATTGCAACTGCTGGGCAAATCCGTCGTTGTGAGCCATAAATTTCTGGCATCAGTGCCTACATCAACTTCTGCTATTTGCATTTTCCCAAATAAGGCATAACACTGCAGCGTAGTATCTTCGCGTTTAAAATAAGTATATTCATCAAAAAACGCAGCCCAATTCTGTTGCTTGGCTAATTTTTTCAACCATTCACCACGCAAACGGTCAGCAAATGGCATATCTGCATATTGAGCTAAAAAATTCTGCACCTCTTCATCACGTGCTTGCTCTAGCTTAAGTAGCATTAGCCAATAATCGGCATACGGCGCCAATATATATTGCTGAACCTTAAGCTGGGCCACATCTTCAGCTAACGCTATCTCATTTTTAGCGGCATAAGATTCACGCGCTTGTTGAAATAAGGCCTGATCAGACAATGCAAATGCCTGACCGGGTAAACACAGTGCACTTAAAAACGTAGTCAAGAAAATACAGTGATTGGTAAAAGTCACGCAGTTCTTCTTTGATTTTTTTATTACATTAAACATAGAGTATTCGGCGCAATACAAACAATACCGCCACCAAAACCATTAAAAATAGGGTGTATTTAAGTGTTTGTTTGAAATAGTGCAGGTATTTTTTATCATCTAACAACAAATATAAGCCAAACAGAACCATTGCGGTAATGCCTAACAATAGTAACATCAGGCGGATCATTAACACGGCACGCCCCTTTCTTGAACATTACGTTTAGCAAGCGATTAAGCTAGTAAATAGGTTCTGGCTTTAATTGCTTGGTCTGTGACAAAAAAGCAGCCGGTGCGTCATCTGCTTTTTCAAAGGTTGTGTATTCCCAAGCGCTTTCATCTTGCAACAGCGCACGTAATAATTGGTTATTAAGTGCATGCCCGGATTTATAGGCATAAAAGGCACCTAGTATCGGGTGACCCAACATATACAAATCACCAATCGCATCCAATACTTTATGCTTCACAAACTCATCGTCGTAGCGCAAGCCATCAGTATTTAATACACGGTATTCGTCCAGCACAATTGCGTTATCTAAACTGCCGCCACGTGCCAAACCGTTAGAGCGTAAATACTCAACCTCATGCATAAACCCGAAAGTACGTGCACGACTAATTTCTTTAATGTAAGAATCGACAGCAAAATCAATTTTGACACGCTTGCCAGAATGCTCAAATACCGGGTGGTTGAAATCAATGGTAAAGTCTATTTTAAAACCATGATAAGGCTCAAAACGCACCCATTTATCAGCCTCTTTAACTTCTACTACTTTTTTAACCCGTATAAATTTTTTAGGCGCAGTTTGCTCCACAATACCCGCTTGCTGCAATAAAAATACAAAAGGCCCTGAGCTTCCATCCATAATCGGTATTTCAGAAGCATCAACCTCCACATATACGTTATCGATACCCAAGCCAGCCAATGCTGACATGATATGTTCAACGGTCGCAACGCGGGCGCCATTGGCCTCTAGCGCAGAACACATGCGTGTATCGTGCACGGCGCCAGGCGTAGCCAGGATTTCATTGGGTTGAGGCAGATCAACCCGTTTGAAAACAATGCCAGTGTCGGGTGCAGCCGGGCGCAGGGTAAGAGTAACCTTCTCGCCGTTGTGCAAACCAACGCCTGTGGCGCTAATCGCTTGTTTTAATGTGCGTTGCTTTAACATGTAACTCTCTATTTTCCTGTTCTAAACGTATTAGCCACTTGACAACAACCTCTATATTTGCCTTATGAATCAAGCAAATAATAACATAATCCATTGCAATAGCATCAAGCTGGCTTCATCGCCTTATCAACATTGAGGCTTAACTATTTAGTCAGCTTGCTTACGTAAAAATGCAGGAAGATCGTACTCTTCCATCCCTGAATTTTTCATCGCATCCACCTGTGCACGACGGCTGTTTGAACCAAACACTGCTGGGGCGTCATCCTCGGCCATCATGCCATTACCAGCAATAGTACCGCCAACGTACATTGGTTGACCCGTTGTACCATTACGTACTACCTCTTGTGTCATTACACGTAGTTCTGGTTTTTGCTGGCGGCGTTGTGCGCCGGTTAAACCAGTAGCTACCATCGTCACACGCAAACTGTCACCCATAGACTCATCAAATACGTTACCTACAATCACGGTTGCATCTTCCGCAGTAAAGGCTTTAATGGTGTTCATCACATCATAATACTCTTTCATTTTGAAAGCGCTTGAAGTGGTAATATTCACTAATACGCCGCGTGCGTTCGCCAAGTTAACATCTTCCAGCAATGGGCTTGCTACCGCTTGCTCAGCTGCAATACGAGCACGAACAGGTCCTGTCGCCATGGCAGAACCCATCATCGCCATGCCCATCTCGCTCATCACTGTACGTACGTCTGCAAAGTCAACGTTGACCATCCCTGCGCAATTGATAATTTCAGCAATGCCTGAAACTGCATTGTGCAACACATCATTAGCCGCTCTAAACGCTTCCAGAAACGGCACGTCTTCGCCTAACACTTCCATCAATTTTTCGTTAGGAATCACGATTAAAGAATCAACGTACTTTGATAATTCTTCTAGACCATCGGATGCGACTTTAGTGCGCTTGCCTTCAAATGAAAACGGTTTTGTTACCACCGCGACCGTCAAAATACCCATCTCTTTTGCGATTTGCGCAATCACTGGCGCCGCACCAGTGCCCGTGCCGCCACCCATGCCTGCCGTGATAAACAGCATATCTGCACCATCAATCAACTCGGCAATCGCATCGCGGTCTTCCAGTGCGGCTTCGCGCCCCACTTCAGGTTTAGCACCAGCGCCCAAACCTCTAGTCATAGCCTCGCCCATTTGCAATACCGTTTTGGCCTGGCTTTTTTTCAAAGCCTGCATATCGGTATTGGCGCAAATAAATTCAACGCCACCCACGTTTTTTTCAATCATGTGTGCAACTGCGTTACCGCCGCAACCACCTACACCAATGACCTTAATCACGGCTTCTTGTGAATTTCTTTCCATTATCTCAAACATTTTACTGCCTCCTCTTTTTTTAAAAACAGTGGATAGCTGTTAGTCCTCCGTCATTAATTGATGCTCGCAACCAATAACCTATGAACCATGCCAACTACCGCCCACTAACTAACTACTACCCACTACCACTGCCTATTAACGACTAAACCACACCTTAAAAATTGCCCTGAAACCAACGCTTCATTCTTTCTAAAACTCTGCCAAATGAACTGGATTCCATTTCACCATTGATATGTCTTTCCAACTGCTGCTTACCCATCAGCACCAAACCCACGCCGGTGGCGTATCTTGGATTGCCGACTACTTCTGACAAACCGCCCACATAGCGTGGCATGCCTAAACGCACTGGCATGTGAAAAATTTCTTCGCCCAACTCCACCATGCCGCGCATCATGGCTGAACCACCTGTAACCACAATGCCTGACGCGATCATTTCCTCCATTCCGCTACGGCGTAGCTCATTTAGTACCAGCTCATAAAGCTCAACCACACGTGGCTCTAACACCTCGGCCAAGGTTTGTACTGATAATTGACGCGGGTCACGGCCATCAACGCCAGGCACCTCAACCACTTCGCGCGGATCAGCTAATTGGCGCAATGCGCAACCGTGCTTGATTTTAATATCCTCTGCCGATTGCGTCGGGGTACGAAATGCAACGGCAACATCGTTAGTCATTTGGTCACCGGCAATTGGCACGACAGCGGTATGGCGAATAGCCCCTTGTTTGAATACTGCAATATCAGTAGTTCCGCCACCAATATCGACTAAGCAAACGCCTAATTCTTTTTCATCTTCTGTCAGCACAGCCAAGCTTGATGCCAGTGGTTGCAGAATTAAATCACTCACTTCAATGCCGCAACGTTTGATGCACTTCACTATATTTTGCGCGGCTGCCACAGCACCTGTCACGATATGCACTTTTACTTCCAGCTTCATCCCACTCATGCCTAATGGCTCACGCACGTCTTCTTGGCCGTCAATAATGAATTCTTGCGTTAATATATGTAGAATTTGTTGATCCGCTGGCAATGCAATGGCGCGAGCGGTTTCAATCACGCGATCTACGTCCATTTGCGAAACTTCAGCGTCTTTAATTTTCACCATGCCGTGAGAGTTAATACTCTTAATATGGCTGCCAGCAATGCCGGTATAAACATTATTGATTTTGCAATCAGCCATCAACTCAGCTTCTTCTAACGCACGCTGAATCGATTGCATGGTTGACTCTATATTCACCACCACGCCTTTTTTCAAGCCGCGCGAAATATGCTGCCCCAGCCCAATCACTTTGAGTGTGCCCTCGGGTTGCAACTCGGCGACAATGGCCACAATTTTTGATGTGCCTATATCCAAGCCTACAATTAAATTTTTATCTTCTTTGGTTCTGCTCATGATTTACCCCTTCCGTGAACTAAGTCACGGCCCCTGTCTGTTTTTTAACGGTGTCTTTTGACTTAATATCGTTAGATTTAATCGCTTCAATCGGTCGGCGCAAAGCAAAGCCATTGGGATAGCGCAAGTCTGCGTACGTAATTTTCTTATTCAATGCGGCAATCGTATTGCCATATACTTTGGTAAATTTTTCTAAACGTGGCTGCATATCTGTTCTACCTAACTCAATAACCATGCCATCTAATGTGTTAATTTGCCATGCACGTCTAGGGGTTAATGCCAATATCGCAATGTCTAACTTAGCCATTTTTAATACTTTATTAAATGCATCATATTGCGATGCAAGCTCTACCACACTGTCATCTGGGCCATAAAACACAGGTAAATCATTACTTGTAGCTGCGTGAAATAATTCACCATGCGTATTCACCAACGCCACATTACCCCAACGTGCAAAGGCTTGATGCTCTTCAATCATGACTTCCAACTTATCTGGCCAGCGCCTACGCACGCTCACGTTGCGCGCCCAAGGCAGCTTTTCAAAAGCATCGCGGGCTGTAATTAAATCTAATGTAAAAAAATTACCTTTCAAATGTTTTGCTGCAATCAACTTCACTTGCTCATGCGTCACATGGGTTAACTGACCGTTAATTTTTACCTCGCGTAGTGGAAAAATCGGTAAATGCACGACCACATACAACGCGGCGTATAGCATCACCACCACACTCATCGCAAACAAGAGGTTGGCTATCCAGTTAAGTAAGGCGGGTTTATCCCACATGTGCCAACTCCAAAATGCGGATCACCAATGCCTCAAAACTAATGCCTGCCGCCTTCGCCGCCATCGGCACCAGACTATGATCTGTCATCCCTGGACTGGTATTCACTTCTAAAAAGTAATGATTGCCTTGAGCATCCATTAAGAAATCTACGCGCCCCCAGCCACTACAACCAATCGCGTTAAACGCCTGCAAAGCTTGTTGCTGAATCTGTGCTTCCTTGTCGCTACTCAAACCACACGGGCATAAGTACTCGGTATCATCACGTAAGTATTTGGCCTCAAAATCATAAAATTCATTTTTTGGCACAATACGCACAATCGGCAAGGCTTTGTCGCCCAAAATACCTACGGTGTATTCCCCACCGCCCACAAACTGTTCGGCTATTACCAATGGGTCCGATTTAGCCGCTAATTCATAAGCGGCTTTCAAATCGCCAGCTTGTTTTACTTTACTAATACCGATGCTCGAGCCTTCATTAGCCGGTTTTACAAATAATGGCAGCCCTAGCTTTTGCTCTATTGCGGCAAAATCTGAGTCAGCTTGCACCAACTCAAAGGCTGGGGTACTAATCCCTGCGGCCGACCAAATCATCTTGGTACGCCACTTATCCATACCAATCGCCGATGCCATCACACCGCTACCGGTATAAGGAATACCTAACAGCTCCAACGCACCTTGCATCGCACCATCTTCACCAAATCGTCCATGCAAAGAAATCATCGCAATATCAAAATTTTCTAAATCATGCAGTGGGCGCGTGGCCGGATCAAAAGCGTGTGCATCCACGCCTTGCCGTTGTAAGGCCGCAAGCACAGCCGCGCCGCTCTTAAGTGACACCTCACGCTCACCGGACTTGCCCCCTAATAGCACTGCTACTTTCCCAAAATCACGCGTCATTCTCTGATCTCCAGCTCACCCAATACTTTTACTTCCTGCTGTAACAAAACACCTTGCTGCTCAAGTACGGTATCGCGTATATGCTTAATTAACAGCTCGATATCCAGCGCAGTTGCACCACCTACATTCACAATAAAATTAGCATGTCTTTCTGACACTTGGGCGCCACCGATGATGTAGCCTTTCAATCCGCTCGCCTCAATCAACCTTGCGGCATAATCCCCTGCCGGGTTTCTAAAAGTAGAACCCGCACTTGGCAAATTCAGCGGTTGTGACGCTAAGCGCTTAGCTAATAGTTCTTTAATTTTTTTTGCAGATTCATCTGCATCACCTTTAGCCAAACCAAACCAAGCCGCAACAAACCACTCATCAGCTACCGGTTTTTCGATATGCCGATAGCTCGGAATAAACGCTGCCGCATCACGCGTATTGAGTTCACCCTTTCTGTTAATGGTCGTTACGCGCTTGACTACGTTCCAGGTTTCGCTACCGTAGCAACCTGCATTCATGGCAAGCGCACCGCCTACCGTGCCGGGAATCCCCGCAAAAAACTCTCCACCGCATAAAGCTTCTTTAGCGCAAAACTTTGCTAATTTCGCACAGGTCACGCCTGCCTCGGCATATACAAACTCACCCTCCATTTTTAATGCTGTGAGTACGTTATGCATCAACACCACCGTGCCACGTACGCCGCCATCACGCACCAACAAATTTGAACCTAAACCAATAAAATAAATGGGTTGTTCGGTATCCAAGTGACGTAAAAATGCACTCAAATCATCCAACCCTGCGGGAATATACAGTTGATCCGCACGGCCACCCACACGCCAACTGGTGTAGCGTGCCAAAGGTTCGTTCAATAGCAATTTTGGCGTAACCAAGGTCATGCTGTCGTCAACCCTCTCAGTTGCAATTCTTTAGTCTTTAACGCCACGTGCCCGATAGAACCAGCACCCATCACAATCACCACGTCATTAGCTTGTGCCACATCTAAAATCGCCTGCGGCAGTTCATCCGTTGTTTCTACAAATAAAGGCTCAACTTTTCCTGCCACACGAATCGCACGAATTAACGAGCGTGTATCAGCGGCCACGATGGGCGCTTCACCTGCTGAATAGACTTCTGTCAGCAACACTACATCTGCGCTTGAAAGCACTTTTACAAAATCTTCAAAACAGTCACGCGTGCGGGTATAACGATGGGGCTGAAACGCCATCACTAAACGTCGATTTGGGAATGCGCCGCGTGCAGCTGCAATTACTGCCTGCATTTCTACTGGATGATGTCCATAGTCATCAATCAGCGTGAATGTGCCGCTCGTATCACCGTTACGTGACACTGCTGCAACTTCACCATAACGCTCAAAACGTCTGCCAACACCTTTAAACTCTTTTAACGCTTTAATGATTGCCTCATCAGGCACGTTAAGCTCACTGGCAATGGCAATGGCCGCCAAGGCATTCAGCACATAGTGATTACCTGGCAAGTTTAAAGTCACATCAAATTCAGTCGTCACGCCGTTAATGCGTTGCACAGTGAAATGCATTTTGCCATCATCAGCACGTATATTTTTAGCACGCACACGCGCATCTTCACTCAAGCCGTAAGTCATTACCGGCTTGGTGACACGCGGCAAAATCTCGCGAATATTAGCGTCATCGATGCAGATCACTGCCATGCCCCAAAACGGCAATTGTTGTAAAAATTCTACGAACGCACTTTTAAGCTTTTCAAAACTGTGTTCATAGGTATCCATGTGGTCATGATCAATGTTCGTCACCACCGCCATCACCGGAGTCAAATGTAAAAATGAAGCATCAGACTCGTCCGCCTCTGCCACAATATATTCACCTGAGCCAAGTTTGGCATTGGCATTGGCGGCCTCTAGCTTGCCACCGATCACAAACGTAGGATCCATACCCGCTTCAGCCAAAATACTGGCGATTAAGCTAGTAGTGGTGGTTTTACCATGTGTACCTGCAACAGCAATACCCTGTCTAAAACGCATCAACTCAGCCAGCATCAGCGCACGTGGCACCACTGGGATGTTTTTGGCACGTGCGGCTTTCACTTCCGGATTTTCTTCATTCACCGCAGATGACACTACAACCACGTCGGCGTCTTTCACGTTTTCTGCCGCGTGGCCTTGATACACTGTTGCACCAAACGCAGTTAAGCGTTTTGTCGTTACATTGCTAGCCAAGTCTGAACCACTGACATTAAAGTCCAGATTTATTAACACTTCAGCAATGCCGCTCATGCCAGAGCCGCCAATACCTACAAAGTGTATATTTTTTACTTTATGTTTCATCGCGCTACCTCCAGGCAAATAGCTACCACATCCGCTGTTGCTTCCGGCTTACCCAAAACACGTGCATATTTAGCCATTTTCAGACACTGCTCACGGTTTAATTCACCTAAAATCTTTACCAATTTTTCTACACTCAATTCTTTTTGCTGCAGCACCATAGCGGCACCCGCTTCAACCAGATAGGCAGCATTGGTCGTTTGGTGGTCATCTACTGCAAACGGAAACGGTACCATTAGCGAGCCTAAACCTACCGCTGACACTTCAGCCACAGTGAGCGCACCTGAACGACAAATCACAAAATCTGCCCATGCATACAATCCAGCCATATCATCAATAAAAGCGCGGGCATCAACCGTTACACCCACTTTTTCGTAATTACTTTTTAATGCCTCAATATGTTTTACACCTGCCTGATGCACCACCTGCGGACGTTGATCCACGGGTAATTTTGCCAATGCTAGAGGAATCACCTCATTCAAAGCCTGCGCACCCAAACTACCACCAACCACCAACAAACGTAACGCACCTTCGCGCCCGGCAAAACGCTGCTCAGGCGCTACTAAATTTGCAATATCAACCCGCACCGGGTTACCAACCAACGTCGCGCGGTTGCCAAATGCCGCAGGAAAAGCGGCTAATACACGCGTGGCAACTTTGGCTAACACCTTATTAGTTAAACCTGCCACTGAATTCTGCTCATGTACCACCAATGGTTTACCTAGTAGCCTTGCCATCAAGCCACCTGGAAATGCCGCAAAACCACCCATGCCCAACACCACGTTTGGTTGATGCTGTCTGAGTGCTTTAATACTTTGGCTAAACGCTTTTACCAATTTCACTGGCAATAACAACCAACCTAACCAACCTTTGCCGCGCACACCTTGCATGTTGATGGTGGCTTTGTCGTAACCTTTACCCTCTATCAAGCGGTTTTCCATACCGCCTTGTGTGCATAACCAAACAATGTGCCATCCTTGCGCCAATAAGTGATCAGCCACAGCCATTGCAGGATAAACATGGCCGCCTGTGCCGCCCGCCATGATCATCAAAGTTTTTGTCAGCGCTTGGCTCATACTGGCAAGCCTATTAAGTCATTTTGGCTACGGCCACTTCGCTTAACATCGCTACGCGAGTTAGCCTTCACCGAAACAGCCTCATAGCACCACACAGCGAACATCATTTTCGTGATTACACTCATACAGGTAACCCCTTCTGTAGTCGGCGGTTTTCAAAATCAATACGCAGCAAAATTGCCATTGCAACGCAGTTTGCCAAAATGCCACTACCACCAAACGAGAGTAAAGGTAGTGTCAAGCCCTTGGTCGGTAACAGCCCCATATTCACCCCCATATTAATAATGCCCTGCACGCCTATCCATACGCCTAGCCCTTGTGCCAACAACGCACCAAAATAGCGTTCATTGGCAATAGCTTCTTTGCCTATACCAAAGGCGCGAATCACAATCCATGTAAACAAGCCCACCACCGTAGCTACACCTACAAAGCCAAGCTCTTCTGCAATCACTGCCAATAAAAAGTCAGTATGTGCTTCAGGCAAATACAGCAGTTTTTCTACACTCGCGCCCAAGCCAACGCCAAACCATTCGCCACGTCCAAACGCTATCAGCGCATGTGATAACTGGTAGCCTTTACCATACGGGTCAGCCCACGGATCCATAAAGCCAATGACACGCTCCAGACGGTAGGGTGAACTCCAGATCAAAAACACAAAACCCACTACGAGCAATATGATGAGTCCAACAAATATGCGTGCGTTGATGCCACCCAACCAAAGGATCGAAATCGAAATCGCGGCAATCACGGCAAATGCACCAAAATCCGGTTCACGTAGCAATAAGCCGCCTACCAGCAACATCACCATCAGCATTGGCATAAAGCCCTTAGTAAAACTATCCATCACGGCGGCTTTACGCACGGTGTAATCAGCCACGTACATGGCGGCAAACAACTTCATCAGTTCAGATGGCTGTAAGTTAATCACAAACAAAGATAACCAACGGCGACTACCGCCGACCACTCGCCCGATACCTGGAATCAACACCAATACCAACAACGCCAACCCTAGTAGGAATAAATATGGGGCCATTTTTTGCCACCACGCCACAGGAATGTTAAATGCCACGAAAGCCGCACTTAAACTAATCACCAAAAATATGGCTTGGCGCACTAAGTAATAACTACTGTTATGCCCAACCGCTCTATCTGCTTCAGCAATCGCAATTGAAGACGAATAGACCATCACCAAGCCTAAGCCCAATAAAATCAGGGTAACCCAAAGTAGGCCCTGATCATAGTTGGGGGAGTTGATGCGCTCGCGGTTGAGCATGGCGGCGATCATGCCGTCTCCTTCAAACGCTGCACCGCGCTAACAAACACCTCTGCCCGATGCACATAATTGTTGAACATATCAAAGCTGGCGCATGCGGGGGATAGCAAAACTGCATCGTCTTTTTGTGCGAGTTTTTTTGCAATATTGACCGCTTCCGGCAAATCTATTGCTTGATATAGAGGCACCCCTGTTTTTAGCAATTTGGCTTCAATCAATGAGGCATCACGCCCAATCAACACCACCGCGCGCGCATTCGCAGCAACAACATCTGTTAGCGGGGAAAAATCCTGACCTTTGCCATCGCCGCCCGCAATCAGTACCACCTTTTGCGGCAACCCTGATAGCGCCGCGCAAGTGGCACCGACATTGGTGCCTTTTGAATCATCGTAATAATCCACATCATCAATGTTGGCAACCCACTCCACTCGGTGTGGCAAGCCTTTAAAGTTATAAAGTGTTTGAATAATGGGTGCGTAATCCAAGCCTATGCCACGGCAAAGTGCGATTGCCGCCAGCGCATTCGCGGCATTGTGTAAGCCCGCAATTTTCAAATCTTGTACATTCATCAAATCATGTTCGCCGCAACTCAGCCAAGATTCGCCTTGCACATCTCTTAAACCGTAACTACGTTCATCTTCAGCCGCATCCAAACCAAATGTCACTTGAGCCAACTTCGAGCGCGCCATCATCATGCTCCAGGCATCATCACGGTTAAGCACTTGCAGCTTTGCGTTGTAGAAGATACGCGCTTTAGCAATCGCATAATCCTGCATGCTGGCATATCTATCCATGTGATCTTCAGACAGATTCAGCATGGTAGCTGCGTCAACTTGCAAGCTACTGGTCGTTTCCAATTGAAAGCTTGAAAGCTCTAATACATAAACGTCGGGGGCTTCCATACTTAGCGCATCAAGCACAGGTAAACCAATATTGCCTGCGACTATTGTTTTTAAGCCGGCTGCTTTGCACATTTCACCGACTAAAGTCGTCACTGTGGTTTTGCCGTTGACACCAGTAATCGCAATCACTTTTGCACTAGTTGGGCGATATTGCGCAAATAGCTCAACATCACCTATCACTGCAACACCGCGCTTAATTGCCGCTTGAATGGTAGGCTCACTTAATGGCACACCCGGGCTTGCCACCACCAGGTCAACATGACTAAAAATTGCTGCGGTAAATGCGCCGGTAACAATGCTCACCTCTGGCAACTCGGCTTTAAGCGCGTCAAGCCCTGGAGGGTTATCGCGGGTATCTGCAACAGACAAACGTGCACCTTGGCGTTGCAACCAACGCAACGTTGACAGCCCTGTTTCGCCAAGGCCCAGCACTAATACTTTTTTGTCTTTTAACGCAATTTGCATGTTAAGTTTACTTTTTACCTAATTTTCAAACTAGCCAAACCAATCAACACCAGCATCATGCTGATAATCCAGAAGCGCACCACTACCTGCGTTTCTTTCCAACCTTTTTGTTCATAGTGATGATGTAAAGGTGCCATTAAAAAAATACGTTGGCCTGTCCCCGTTTTATGTTTGGTGTATTTGAAATACAGCACCTGCATCGCCACGGAAATCGTCTCGATCACAAAAACACCTCCCATAATGAACAAGATGATTTCTTGTCGCACAATGACGGCCACAATACCTAGCGCTGCCCCTAGTGCCAATGCGCCTACATCACCCATAAATACTTCTGCCGGGTAGGCGTTAAACCATAAAAACCCTAAACCGGCGCCTACCATTGCCGCACAGAACACAGCCAACTCACCCGCCCCAGGTACATAAGGAATGCTTAAATACTTGGAAAAATAAAAGTGACCCGTGACATAAGCAAATATGGCCAAAGCACCTGCCACCATCACGGTAGGCATAATCGCCAAGCCATCAAGACCATCGGTCAGATTCACTGCATTGCTACTGCCGACCACCACCAAATAGGTCAGCACGATAAACGCTAACCCGCTCATTGGAATAACCAAACTTTTAAAGAATGGAATTAATAAAGTCGTTTCGGCAGGTACAACGGCGGTTTGCTGTAAAACTATCGCCACGCTAAAACCCACCACCGACTGCCAAAAATATTTTTCTTTAGCAGATAACCCTTTAGGATTGCGATGGACCACTTTGCGCCAATCGTCCACCCAGCCAATAATGCCAAAACCCAAGGTGGTAAATAACACCACCCACACAAACCTGTTACTTAAATCTGCCCATAACAATGTCGATATGGCAATGGCGACCAATATCAAAGCACCGCCCATGGTTGGCGTACCCGCTTTAATTAAATGCGTTTGCGGGCCATCGTCACGCACCGATTGCCCTACTTTGTAGTAAGTAAGCTTACGAATTAAAGTCGGCCCCACTACAAATGAAATGGTTAATGCGGTGAGCGTAGCCAGCACAGCACGCAATGTGATGTAGTCAAACACATGAAAACCACGGATGTCTTTTGCCAGCCATTGCGCTAATTCGAGTAACATTTTTAAATTCTCCCAATACGCTTATTGATTGTTTGCTACTAACAAATTCACCACACGCTCCATTTGCATAAAACGTGAACCTTTTACCAATACGGTCGCGCTAGTTGTGAGTTGCGGCAACACTGCCTCAGCGATCGCCTCTGGTGAACTAAAGTGCTGCGCACCAGCACCGAAACTCTTCACCATTTCAATACTTAATTCACCCAAGCAATAGAGTGCTGTTAACCCTGCCGCCTTGGCATAAGCGCCGATTTCAGCATGCATGCTTTTAGCTTCTGCACCCAATTCACCCATGTCACCCAATATCAGGATTTTCTCGCCAGCATATTTCGCTAGTACATCTATCGCGGCGCGCATTGAGTCTGGATTTGCGTTATAGCTGTCATCAATCAATGTCGCATCATTAAATGCAGTCTTAAGCTCTAGGCGCCCATATACGCCGGCAAAACCTTCTAAACCCTTAGCAATGTCTGCGTTTGAAATACCCAATGCAAAAGCGGCAGCACTCGCAGCCAATGCGTTACTAATGTTATGTGCGCCTTGTACTTTTAGCTTGAAATCCACACCCCCATTAGGCGTGCTTAAACTCACCAAACTAGCACCTGGTAATTCTTGATATTTAACAGTGACATCTGCCTGCTGATTTAAGCCAAAAGTAACTACTTTTCTGTTCACATTGAGCGCGAGCCAATCGACCGCATACTCGCTATCGGCGTTAATTACCGCAATACCGTCAGCCTGCAAGCCTGAGAAAATCTCACCTTTGGCTTTGGCGATATTTGCACGTGAGCCCAATTCACCAATATGCGCCGACCCCGCATTGTTAATTACCGCCACATCGGGCTTGGCAATATGCGTTAAATAATCAATTTCACCTAAGTGATTCATGCCCATTTCAACCACGGCATACTCATGGCTTGAGTTCATTTTAAGCAGCGTCAGTGGCACACCAATATCGTTATTCAAGTTGCCATAAGTGGCATGCACCTTATTACGACCCTTGGCGGTCACACTCAAAATTGCAGTAAGCATTTCTTTAGTGGTGGTTTTACCGTTACTACCGGTGATGGCAACCACAGGTACATCAAATTTGCTACGCCAGTATTTTGCTAATCTCCCTAATGCCAAGCGCGTGTCTTGTACTAGCAATGCAGGCTGAACCTCAACCATGCTATCTGACAGCATCACCGCTACCGCACCTTTTTTAATGGCTTCAACCGCAAACGCATTGCCATCAAAATTTTCGCCTTTAAGTGCCACAAACAATTGACCCGTGTTGATATTGCGGCTATCACTACCCACACTATCAAACTGCACATCAGCACCTACGTGCTTTGCATTAAGCGCAATAGCAGCTTCTGACAAATGCATCATCATGATTTCACCGTCACTTCACCCGAGGCTGCGGCTGGGTCAACTTTAGTTGCCAGGTTATCTGAAGCTTTTCCGTTGCATGGGCCTGCGTACACCACCCAATTAGCAAGCACCTCTTGTGCAACTGCGGCATCGCTAAATGGCGCTTTCACGCCCGATATTTCCTGATAATTCTCATGCCCCTTACCTGCCACCAAAACAATGTCGCCTTTGCGTGCCAGCTGTATTGCCCGCCCAATCGCACTCGTGCGGTCTGGTTCTATCACAGGTAGAACAGTCATTCCGCGTACTATCTGCCCAATAATGTGATCAGGATTTTCACTGCGTGGGTTATCTGACGTCACAATCACGTTGTCAGCTAACCGAACAGCTACTGCACCCATCAACGGACGCTTACCTGTATCACGGTCACCACCGCAGCCAAACACGCAAATTAATTTGCCACTAACTTGCTCACGCAAAGTAGACAATACGTTTTCTAAAGCATCGGGGGTATGCGCATAATCAACCACGACTAAAGGTTTTTCACCCCCGCCAAATTGCTGCATCCGCCCAAGTACCGGCTTGATTTTGGCAATTGCAGTAACCGCATCCGGCAAACTCACATCAAAAGCTAATAAAGTTGCCAATACTGCCAACACGTTATACGCATTAAAGCGTCCCAGTACCGGCGCATTAACAACGGCATCACCTTGCGGTGTAGCCACTTGCATGGTCAGACCCTGTTGATGCAATTGCAAAGCCGTGCCACGTACTTCGCCATGCGTCAGGCCATAAGTTATCAACGGCTTATTCTGCATTTTGAGTGATGCGGCAACGCCCTGCCCAAACTCATCGTCCGCGTTAAGTATCGCCATACCCAGACCCTGCCAGGCAAATAACTGCTGCTTGGCGGCCGCGTAATCTTGCATGGTTTCGTGATAGTCCAGATGGTCACGCGTTAAATTAGTCAGCACAGCTATATCAAATTCCACACCATTGACGCGTCCTTGATGCAAGCCATGTGATGAAACCTCCATGGCAACGGCATCTGCACCATGCTGTAGATAATCAGCCAGCATGGCTTGTAGCAAAATCGCATCGGGGGTAGTGTTGCTCGCCTCAGTCAAACCCATCTCATGAGCATCAACAAAACCATTGCCGATGGTGCCAATGACCGCCGTCTTTTGACCCAACGTACTTAATGCCTGTGCAATCCACTGGCTGACCGAGGTCTTGCCATTGGTCCCGGTCACGCCGATCACGCCTAACTTACGTGAGGGGAATTGATAGAACTCTGCGGCAATCTCACCCACTTTATTTTTCAAATCATCTACGGTCACATTACTGATTTTCCAACTCGGGTTCCAAACAAAATCCCTGCTATCCCACGCCACCGCCGTTGCACCGGCTTGTATGGCCTGAGCAATATAATCACGTCCATCACTATGGCTACCTGGGTAGGCCAAAAACAGTGACCCGGCTTTCACTTGTCGGCTATCCGACGTTATTGAAGTGAATTGTTGATTGAATGATGAGAGTAAAGTCATATACTCTCCTTTACATCTTCAACATCACTAGAAATCACCACATTATTATTAGGCGCGTCTTGTGGGACCGCTAACATACGCAAAGCATCGGCCATCACCGCGCTAAAGACTGGCGCGGCAACCGTGCCACCATAATACTCACCGCTACTAGGATCATCGATCATCACTGCCATAATCAAGCGCGGATTAGACGCGGGCGCCATGCCAACAAACGAACCTACATACTTATCTTTTTCATAACCTCGATCGCCCAATTTATGAGTGGTGCCTGTTTTACCCGCCACACGGTATCCCAACACTTGCGCTTTGAGTGCAGTACCACCAGGTAGCACAACCAACTCCAGCATATCTTTGACTTCATGCGCAGTTTTTGCAGAAACCACTTGCGTGCCTACTGGTATCTCTTTTAACTTAAGCAGTGAGACTGACTTTAATTCACCATCGTTAGCAAAGACGGTATAAGCCCGTGCTAGCTGTAATAATGTCACGCTAATACCATGGCCATAAGACATCGTTGCCTGCTCAATTGGACGCCACGTTTTGTAATCGCGCACCCGGCCCGTTGCTTCACCAGGAAAACCAATACGTGTCTTTGCGCCAAAACCTATTTGATTGTATATATTCCACAAATACTGAGGCTCCAGCGACAACGCCATTTTGACAGCACCCACGTTGGACGACTTTTGTATCACCTCAGACACCGTCAGTACACCATGCGGATGCGCATCATGAATCGTTGCAGATCCAATACTCATATAGCCAGGTGCTGTCTGAATTTGGGTGTCAGGCTGGTATTTACCTGATTCCAAAGCCGCCGCCGCTGTTACCGTTTTCATGGTTGAGCCTGGCTCAAACGTATCTGTAATAGCGCGGTTACGCGTTTTACCAGCAATATTCACAGGATTATTCGGGTTGTAGGTGGGCACGTTGACCATCGCCAGCACTTCACCCGTTTTGGCATCCAGCACAACTGCAGCGCCTGCCGTGGCTTTATACTTTGTCACCGCTTTCGATAATTCACGATGCGCTAAATACTGAATTCTTCTATCAATGGATAACGTGACATCGTGCCCATCTTGCGGCACTTTAACGGCTTCTAAATCCTCAATAATATGACCCGCACGGTCTTTAATGACGCGACGACTGCCACTTTTACCTGAAAGCATTTCGTTCATCGTCAACTCGAAGCCTTCTTGACCTTTATCATCAATCCCCGTAAATCCGACTAAATGCGCAGTGACATCACCCGCTGGGTAATAACGCTTATATTCACGCTGCAAATAAACGCCAGGAATGGCAAGCCGCATCACTTCACCCGCTAACTCAGGCGGAACTCGGCGCTTTAAATACACAAATTCGCGCTCACTGTTCACAAGTTTTTTATTGACCGCGGCAGCTTTCAACCCTAATAAATCAGCAATTTTTTTGGTTTGGCTAGCGTTAATTTTCACATCAGATGGATTTGCCCATACGGATTCAACCGGTGAACTGATGGCCAACAACTCACCGTACCTATCGGTAATTTTTCCGCGCTGCGACGGCAAAGTCAGTGTACGGTTATAACGCGCATCACCTTTTTCCTGCAAAAAGCGTTTATGAAAACTTTGCAAATACACGCTGCGCCCCAACAAAGCAGCAAAACCCAACAGCACCAACACCAATAAAAGGCGGCGGCGCCAAGCGGGCAATTTCACAATAACTGGTGGCGTAGGCATTGCCATTATTCCACCACCTCATTTGAGGCTTTATTGGGTACGTTAAGCGGAGAAGCAGCCTCCGCAACAGTAACCACCTGAATACGCTTTGCGTCTGGCACCTGCATCAACAGTTGCTGTGTTGCTACTTGCTCGATACGCGAATGCATCGCCCATGTACTTTGCTCAAGCTGCAATTGCCCGTACTCTTGCTTAAATTGTTTTTCCGCTTCGCTCAAATGCTCAAGTTCAATATAAAGCTTGCGTGTCTTATGTTGTGCATTCACCAAACCCAATGCAGAGAACATCAGTGCAAAAAACAAAATGAGGTTAAGACGCGTCATAAGACTAACGTTCTTTCTGCCACGCGTAATACCGCGCTGCGTGAACGCGGATTAGCCTTCACCTCTTTTGCGCTGGGCTTAATCGCCTTACCTACACTTTTCAATTTAGGTTGCGGCAAATCTGCGGCACGTACCGGAAAATTAGCAGGCAAATCATCACGATTTTCTTGATCGCGAATAAACTGCTTGACGATGCGATCTTCAAGCGAATGAAAGCTGATGACAGCCAATCGACCTTGAGGCGCCAACAAACTCAAACACTGCGGTAGCGTTAGCGATAACTCCTCAAGCTCCTGATTGACGAAAATCCGTAAAGCTTGAAATGTGCGCGTTGCGGGATTCTGCCCTGGCTCAAACCGCGTGACTGCGCCTGCCACGATCTGGGCAAGTTGCCCTGTAGTGGTGATGGCGCGCCCGTCATTGCGCTCCGCAATAATCGCCCTTGCAATCGACTTAGCAAACCGTTC
>JAURWJ010000001.1 GCA_030655015.1 Methylotenera sp.
AACGGTGTGGTGGTAAAGGCCGGGTTTACCGTCAATAAAGAGGCCATGCGCCAAGCGGCAAGTGAAGGCTTTGCAACCGCAACCGATTTAGCTGATTATTTAGTGAAAAAAGGTATGCCGTTTAGAGATGCGCATGAAGCAGTGGCGCTTGCTGTACGCCATGCCGTAGATAAAAAAGTGGATTTAAGTGATTTGCCACTGGCTACCTTGCAACAATTTGCCTCAGAAATTACCCAAGATGTGTACGCGGTGTTGACCTTAGAAGGCTCTCTCAACAGCCGTAACCACATAGGTGGCACTGCGCCTGCACAAGTAAAAGCGGCAATAGCGCGAGCAAGAGCTACAAGAATGTGAGCTAATGTAGTCTAAAAAAAGATGTGCGTATTTCATCTAATGGCAAGTCGGGTTTAACAACTCGGCGCCAATTACGCCGCGCTCAACTTGCCACCTGCGCATACTCCATGCTTGCAGATATTACTTTTCAGGTACTATCTGTACCTCGTTCACTCAATAGATACAATCTCCTAATGCAAAAAGAAGTCAAAGAGAAACCCCAATACGCTGTCGTGGCAGCGGTTCAACTGCCGAGCGTGAGCGATGCCGAGTTTGAGGCATCGCTGTGCGAACTGCGTGAGCTTGCAAAAACACTAGGTTATACGGTAGTCAAAACCTTTGTGCAAAAGCGCGCTGGTTTTGACATGACAGCCTACCTTGGTGCGGGTAAGCGGCAGGAAATACATGGCTACGTGAACCATGAATCGTATCCCTTGGAATCCGAGCTTGATGTCGTCGTCGCGAATCTTGAAGGTTTGGAAATTAACACGCTCTTGGTTGACCACGAGATTTCACCATCGCAGGCGCGCAACCTTGAACTTGAAGTTGGTTGCATGGTGATGGACCGTACCATGGTTATTCTTGAAATTTTTCACCGCAATGCCCGCTCACGCGCCGCACGTGCTCAAGTAGAGATCGCACGCCTTGGCTACATGGCACCGCGCATGCGTGAGGCGGCCAAGCTCGCTGGCTCTCAAGGGCGGCAGCGTAGCGGTGAGGGTGGTCGCGGGGCCGGCGAATCACAAACTGAGTTGGATCGACGCAAGATTCGTGACCGTATCGCCGAACTTCAGCAAGAAATTGTCGCCATGGAGGCTGAACGCAAGACGCAACGCGCACGCCGGCAAGAGCGCCAAGGCTTGGCTGGCGTGGCGCTGGTGGGTTATACCAACGCAGGAAAATCTACTTTGATGCGCGCCCTCACCGGTAGCGAGGTGCTTGTTGCAAATAAGCTCTTTGCTACGCTAGATACCACAGTGCGGGCGCTGTACCCAGAGAGTGTTCCGCGCGTGCTTGTGAGTGACACCGTTGGCTTTATCAAAAACCTGCCACACGGGCTCGTGGCCTCGTTCAAGTCAACGCTTGATGAGGCGCTTGATGCCTCACTATTGTTGCATGTGATTGATGCCAGTGATCCCGGGTTTGAGCGTCAGCTTGAAGTCACCGATAAAGTGCTGGAGGAGATTGGGGCAAATATAGTGCCGCGCATCCGCGTTTTTAACAAGATTGACCATGTTGGTGATGAGGTTGCCCAAGCCAAGCGTGAAGCAAACCTGCGTGCACGGTACCCTGATTGCGTGGTGATGAGCGCGCGCCGACCTGATGACGTTGCAAAGCTACACCAGATAATCGTCGCAATTTTTCAGCAGGATCTGGTTGAGGACGAGATTTTTCTGCCATGGACGGCGCAGCAACTGCGCGGGGCAATCTACGCCAGTTGTCAGGTGCTAGCCGAGCGCTCAGATGGCGAAGGCGCCTTCTTTCAGGTTCGCGGCGAGCCCAGTGCCATCAAAAGCTTGCGCGAGCAGCTGAGCTAAAGGGAATGTATCCAGTGTCTTTGATCCCATACGCCGACTTGATCAGATATTTGAAAAGCATTTGGTGATGCAACTTCTAGCCGTCGTGCTTAGCCCGTCCAAGCATGGATTTTCCCGATATTGCCAAATCTAGCAGCCTGCCTGACTTGAAGAATCGAAGCGAGAATCTGGGCCGTACAGGCGAATTTGCAGCCGATTTACTTTAAGTCAGACAGGTTGCTAGAGCATTCAAACTAAAAACAACTCAAGCAATTCGTTCAAAAAGCGTTGACCCAGCAAAGTAGGCTGCATGTTGCCATGATCAACAACAAGTAGGCCTTTGCTTTGCGCCTTTTTAATGGCGGTATTCAGGATGTTTATGTTCAGGCCGGTACGTTGCTGAAATAAATTTACAGGCACACCATCAATCAGGCGTAGCGCATTCATCATAAATTCAAAGCCGAGTTCATCTGGTGAGATTGCCCAAGCACGTTCTACTGCGTTGCCTGATATTGCTTGCGCCATATAGGCGTTGGGGTGCTTGGGGCGAGTTTCACGGGTGATCTTGTCGTGGAAACTTAACTTGCTATGCGCGCCTGCGCCGATGCCCAAATAATCGCCAAATTGCCAATAATTGAGGTTGTGTCTGGCTTGTTTACCTTTTTTTGCAAAAGCTGAAGTTTCGTAATGTTCATAGCCATGAAGCGCTAATAATGCTTCAATTTCGATTTGCATGTCGCTACTTAGGTCATCGTCTGGCAGGCTGGGTGGTGTGTGGTAAAACGGCGTGTTAGGCTCTAAAGTTAAATGATAAAACGACAAGTGGTCTGGGTTGAGCGCAATGGCTTGTTTGGCATCTTGTAACGCATGTGCAAGTGTTTGGCTGGGCAATGCATACATCACGTCAAAATTAACGCGTTCAAAGGTAGTAAGCGCTAACTCTGCCGCAGCAATGGCTTGTTGATCGTCATGAATGCGCCCCAAAGCTTTTAAATAATCCGCATTAAAGCTTTGTATGCCTAAAGAAAGTCGATTGACCCCTGCTTGTTTATAGCCGATAAAGTTGGCAATATCCACGGTGCCCGGGTTAGCTTCCAATGTGATTTCGGCATCATACTCAAGTGGCGTGAGTGCGCGAACCTGGCTTAAAATTTTATCAAAGGCTTCTGGCGAAAACAAGCTGGGTGTACCACCACCAAAGAATACACTTTTGATTTTTCTACCCCATACTTTAGGCGTGGCCATTTCCAAGTCTGCTATTAGCGCATCGACATACGCCGCTTCAGGAATCTGGCCATTTTTATGGCGGCTCTCATGCGAATTAAAGTCGCAATACGGGCATTTTTGTACGCACCAGGGAATATGGATGTAAAGCGATAGCGGTGGTGAGTCAGTCAGGCCTGAGTGCGTTGGCTCGCCTGCAAGTGGGGCGACACGATTGATAGGTTTGATGCTAAAACTAGTGTCCGCTTTTATTTCAATGACTTTTTTAATAGTGATTCACTTTCGGTACGGATTGATTAGCGATTCTATCAGTTGATGTAAAGCCTCACGCAGTTGTTGCTCTGACACTTCCATCAGCAAGCCATCTTCAAGGGCATCTTGGGCGATTTGTTTGATTTCATCAAAGTTTTCGGTCATGACTTTGACTTTTTCGGTACAGGACACAACACTGCCGTCGTCGCGTACCCACTTAGGCCATGCTTGATGGTGCGGTTTAGTCATGACTTAGTTTTTCCAGCTTTTGCAGCAGTTTTGCCATGGCATGGCCACGGTGGCTGATACGGCTTTTAATTTCCAGCGGTAATTCGGCGACTGTTTTTTCAGTTTTGCCATCCAAAAATAACGGGTCGTAACCAAAGCCGTCGGTGCCGCGATACTCGCGCAGAATAATACCTTGCCAACTGCCTTCGGCGATGATGGGTTCAGGGTCGTTCTCAAAACGCACCAGCACCATCACACAATAAAAGTGCGCATGGCGTTCAGAGATTTTACTCATATCAAGCAACAATTTGTCATTATTACGCTCGTCTTGCGTAAGCAGGCTATTGGGTAGGTTTTTTCCAGCATAGCGTGCAGAAAGTACCCCTGGCGCGCCATGCAGGGCATCTACACATAAGCCTGAGTCGTCTGCCAAAGCTGTCAAACCAGTATTTTTACTGGCGTGTCGCGCTTTGGCGAGGGCTTTTTCAATAAAGGTGCAAAATGGCTCATCACACTCAGGCACGTTGAGATCAGATTGTGGGATGATTTCTATCTGTAACGGGCTCAGAAGGTGTGATATCTCCCGCAGCTTACCTTTGTTGCCACTGGCAATAACAAGTTTGTTAAACACTTAACGCCTCTTTTTGTTTAATAATAAGTTGCTGTATGCCATCCGTTGCTAAATTTAGCATGGCATTCATGGCGGCGCGCTCAAAAGGCTCGCCTTCGGCGGTGCCTTGAATTTCGACAAAGCCGCCACGTCCTGTCATCACTACGTTCATGTCAGTGTCACAGTCCGAATCTTCAATATAGTCTAAATCCAGCACGGGCTTGCCTTGGTAAACACCTACCGAAATTGCCGCGATTGAATCCATAAGTGGAGATTCAGTAATTTTTCCACTTTTTAACAAGGTGGCAATGGCATCATGCAAGGCGACATAAGCTCCGGTAATACTGGCAGTGCGGGTGCCGCCGTCGGCTTGAATCACGTCACAATCAATTTGAATGCTGCGCTCGCCAAGTTTTTTTAAATCAATAATGGCGCGTAAAGAACGACCAATTAAACGTTGAATCTCTTGCGTGCGCCCTGATTGCTTGCCTTTGGCGGCTTCTCTATCCATGCGACTACCTGTTGAGCGTGGCAGCATGCCGTATTCTGCTGTGACCCAGCCTTGTCCTTTGCCTTTTAAAAAGCCGGGTACTTTTTCATCTACACTGGCGGTACACAAAACATGGGTGTCGCCAAATTTCACTAATACTGAGCCTTCAGCATGTTTGGTGTAGTGGCGAATGATTTCAACTTCACGCAGCTGGTTGAGCGCGCGCTGGCTAGGCCTGATGTGATGACTGTCTGACATTGCTAAATCCTAATTTTTTAAATATGGGCGATTAAATTGGAGGGTTAAAAATCGGTTATACGCGCTTGGTTTTTCGCAAGGCATTTTGTATTTCTGCGATGGTTTTTTCTATTTCGTCATCGGTAAGCTCATGTTTTCGGTGGTCACCTGAAGCGCTACTGGGGTTTGGATGCGTGATTGGGTTCATGATGGTGGTGGTTGAGCCCATCGGCATGGTAATGGTAGAAACTGCTAACTGGCTATTGAGCTTATCGCCCCATTGCAAACCAATAGCACTCATGTTATCGCCTTGCTCTTGGCTCACTAATTCTGCCTGATTTAGTAGTCGAGTCACATTGTCAGAAATAGAAGCACCGCCAAGAATTTGCTTAATTTGGTCGTCAGCCACTGCACCCCATACGCCGTCGGTGCATAACAGAACGGTATCACCCTCAGCTAGTTCCTGACGGTCAGCTAGATCAATTTTAGGCGGCACATCGCCGCCTAAGCAGCTGTAAACCTTGTGACGATAAGGATGCGTCGTCATCTCATCTTTGTTGATAATGCCCTTGTTATACAAAGACTGCACCACCGAGTGATCTTCAGTGCGATACAGTAAATGGTTGCCACGAAAATGATAAAGCCGCGAATCACCTACGTGAGCGCAATACAGCATGCCACGTTGCACAATCGCCGCTACTATCGTGGTGCGCGGCGCCTCTATCATTTCACGTTCTTGCGTGAGTTGGTCGATCATGTCGTGAATTTGTTGAATGTGATCAATTAAAAATTTGGCCGGGCTGGTTAACGTAGGCATTGCCAAGCGTTGAAAAGCATCCGTCATGGCAGTTACCGCCAATTGTGCCGCCACTTCACCATGGCGATGACCGCCCATGCCATCGGCTACTACCAGTAGCAGGGCATCTTTACTATAAGAGTAAGCTAGCCGGTCTTGATTATAAGGCCGTGGTCCTTGGCGGCTGTTTTGAAAAATAGTAAATTTCATGACGACCTATTGATGGAAATGGGTTTATTTAATGCATTCACAATTTTACTCACCAAACTGATTTTTTTAGGTGGCTTGGCTGTCGCTTCTAATAAAGATTTTTGCAGTGAGAATACGCTTTGCGGCCGCTTGAGATAGTCTAAGTCCAAACAATTATCAATAATTTCGAGTAATTCCTGCGAATATTTATCTTGGCCTAGATTAACCGCAGGCACCAGTAAGTCGTTTTTAATGCGCTGGTTGGCGGCCAATGGGGACGTGCGCGCCAGACACGAGTACATGGTGGCGCCTATGCTGTAAATATCACTCCACGGCCCTAATAGTTTTCTGTCATAGTATTGCTCAGGGGACGCAAATCCGGGCGTGAAACTAGGTGAGATTTTTGCCTGATTTTCGCTTAAAGCTTGACGTGAGGAGCCAAAATCAAGCAATACCGGCGACCCGTCAAGCCGAATGTAAATGTTAGCGGGCTTAATATCTAAATGTAATAACTTTTGTGTGTGAACTTCGCGCAGGCCGTTAGATAATTCACTGAATACGCGCCGTAAAAATTTTTCGGACACGGATTCAGATTGCCCCAAAATATAGTCCTGTAGTGATTTGCCGCGTTCATATTGCATGACCATATACACGGTTTCATTAGCACGGAAAAAGTTAAGCACGCGTATGATGTTTTTATGTTCAATCTTAGCTAGTGCCAAACCTTCATCAAAAAAACATTTTAAGCCATGCCTGAACAATGCAACATCGTCAGCATTGGGTAACACGGTTGCACTTTCTGAGCGTAGCGCGATAGAAGTCGGCAAATATTCTTTAATGGCAACGATATTTTTTTCGGCATCACGCGCTAAATAGACAAAGCTAAACCCACCAGAACTTAAAACCTTGGTGATTTCGTAATCTTGCAACTGGTAGCCAGCAGGTAATGCTAAATTTTTGGCGCTTGACACGTTAGAGGTTAGCTTCTTTTAGTAAAATTTAATGGTGAATCATCGAGTATGTCCAACAATATAACGCGTAATGCACGCGAATTAAAGATATTTGATGGGTTATTTGTCATGAAATCACTCAGGTTTGATAACATGATGCCAATTCTATTTTGATTGATTAGGAAAATTTACATGACCTTTAGCATGACAGGTTTTGCCGCCTTGGAGCACCCCTTGGAAAATGCTACGCTAGTGCTAGAGCTACGCGCTGTAAATAGCCGTTATTTAGATGTACATTTTAAGCTTGATGATGCACTAAGAGCGTTTGAACCAGCCATTAGAGAGCTGATCGTAGCAAATTTAAGTCGCGGAAAAGTTGAGTGTAAAGTCAACTTAATGCAACGCAAGCAAACCAACCTAACGCCGCAGTTAGATGAGCCACTGATGCAGCAATTAGCCGCGATGCAAAGCAAAGCGCTGGCGGTTTTTCCGCAAAGTCAGCAACTCAGTGTGGCCGATATTATACTTAGGCCGGGGGTAGTGAAGAGTGAGGAATTAAGCCAAACCTCATTGATTGAAGATGTGAAAAAATTAGTGCAGCTTGGTCTGCAGGATTTAAGCGCTTCACGTGCACGTGAGGGTGAAAAATTAAAGGCGTTGATTTTAGATAGACTTACGCAAATTGAAGCGTTGGTGGCAAAAGTAAAACCACTGTTGCCAGCTTTAAATAAAGAGTATCAAACCAAGCTAGAGCTCAAGTTACAAGAGACACTGAAAACCATAGATCAGGACCGTCTTGCGCAGGAGCTGGTGTTGTTTGCTCAACGTATTGATGTAGATGAAGAGTTAAGCCGCTTAACCGCGCATGTTTCAGAAGTGAAGCGTATTTTAAATAGTGATGCACCCGCAGGTAAGCGCTTGGACTTTTTAATGCAAGAGTTGAACCGAGAGGCGAATACACTAGGCTCAAAATCTGTGTCCGTGCATACGACGCAAGTATCCATGGAGTTGAAAGTATTGATAGAGCAGATGCGTGAGCAGATACAGAATATTGAATAAACAAAATTCAAGAATGATCTCAATTTATAATAAAATACGCTTATGATTACAGGTAACCTATTTATTATTACAGCTGCTTCAGGCGCGGGTAAAACCAGCTTGATTAAGGCTTTGTTAAAACAAGACGCGCATTTAAAGCTTTCTGTTTCGCACACCACACGTCAGCCTAGATCAGGTGAAGTCAATGGCGTGGATTATCATTTTGTGGATGAGGCCGCATTTTTAACAATGTTAGGTGCTGCGCAGTTTTTAGAAAGTGCCGAGGTACATGGTGCGCGTTATGGCACGTCGCAATCTGCGGTGGATGCGCCACTGCAGGCTGGGCAAGATGTCATCCTGGAAATTGACTGGCAGGGTGCGGCACAGGTGCGCCGAGTATTTCCAAATGCGGTCAGTATTTTTGTGTTGCCCCCCTCTCTGGAAACTTTAGAACAAAGGCTTAACAGCCGTGGGCAGGATAGTCAAGAGACTATTTCTAAACGCGTTGCTGCCGCGCAGTCAGAAATGCGCCACGTGGGCGAGTTTGATTATGTTACAATCAACGACAATTTTGATGTTGCGTTGCAAGATATTGGCGCAATTGTGCGCGCCCAGCGCCTTGTTGCGGCTGCTCAATTACAGCGCTACGCGAGTCTGATTCAAACACTTACTTAATTTTCTTAATTTGTTTCAACAAATTTAAAATTTTAATTACTTTACCCATTTCGGGTTCATTTATATTGATCAATAAGGAAACACCATCATGGCACGGATTACGGTAGATGATTGCTTAGAAAAAATCTCTAATCGCTTTCAATTGACTTTAGTGGCGGCTTATCGCGCGCGTCAGTTAGAACATGGCGCAGAGCCGCTGGTAAACGTACAGGGTTTGCGCGACAAACCAACCGTCATTGCCTTGCGTGAAATAGCCGCAGGTAAAATTGGTGTAGATATTTTAACGCGTAGCATCACTTAATTTTTAATTTCTTGCATTTGTAGTGAATATCTCATGCCAAAAACCGCCACAAATCACAAAGCGGAATTATCAAAACCCACCTCAGAACCCTTGCTGCCTGCGGACAGCGAGGATTCTGCCTTAACCGTACGCCTTAATCGCTACTTAAAACCCCAAGATGTCGCCCAAGTTTGGGATGCCTATCGTTATGCCTTCCAAGCGCATGACGGCGTGGTGCGCAAAACAGGCGAGCCTTACATTACACATCCGGTCTCAGTCGCTTGCATTTTGGCGGATTTGCACATGGATGTGCCAACCATTTTGGCGGCATTGTTGCACGATGTGGTAGAAGACACCTTAATCACAACCGTTGATATTAAAGAAAAATTTGGGCAACAAGTGGCTGAATTGGTCGATGGCGTCACCAAGCTGGATAAAATAGAATTTCAAAGCGCTAGCCAAGCGCAGGCGGAGAACTTCCGCAAAATGCTGCTGGCAATGTCGCAAGATGTGCGGGTGATTTTAGTCAAATTGGCAGATCGTCTGCACAATATGCAAACGCTTGATGCCATGCGACCCGACAAGCAGAAGCTGATTGCCAAGGAAACGCTGGATATTTATGCGCCAATTGCTAACCGTTTAGGGCTAAACGCAATTTATCAGGCGCTTGAAGATTTGAGTTTTCAATATTTGTATCCGATGCGTTTTAATGCCATTTCTAAAGCGATTATGGCGGCACGAGGTAATCGTAAAGAGGTGGTCAGTAAGATTTTAGATTCAATCAAGCAGCAATTGAGTACGTTTAATATAGAAGCTGAAATTTCCGGACGCGAAAAGCATCTTTACAGTGTCTATAGAAAGATGACTAGTAAGGCAACGCCTTTTTCGCAAGTGTATGATATTTATGGCTTTAGAGTGGTAGTGAAAGATCTGCCAACCTGCTATTTGGCACTTGGTGCTTTGCATGCTCTGTATAAACCGATCCCTAGTAAATTCAAAGATTATATTGCCATCCCTAAGGCTAATGGCTATCAGTCTTTGCATACCACGTTGTTTGGCCCATTTGGTACGCCGATTGAGGTGCAAATCCGTAGCACTGAGATGCACAATATTGCCGATGCGGGTGTGGCCGCACATTGGCTGTATAAGGCTAGTGACGCACAGCTCACCGCATTACAGCAGCAAACGCACCAGTGGTTGCAACGGCTGTTGGATATTCAAAGTGAAAGTGCTGACTCACTCGACTTTCTGGAGCATCTTAAAATTGATTTGTTCCCAGATGAGGTTTATGTATTTACACCTAAAGGGACGATTTTGGCCTTGCCGAAACGGGCGACTGCGGTTGATTTTGCTTATGCTGTCCATTCTGACATCGGCAATAGTTGTGTTGCCGTGCGCATTAACCACGAGTTAGCGCCGTTGCGGTCAGAGTTGCATAATGGAGATCATGTTGAGATTATTACGGGATCTCTGGCAAAACCCAACCCTGCATGGCTTAATTATGTGATCACAGGGCGCGCGCGGGCACATATTCGTCACTTTTTAAAATCTCAACAATCAACAGAATCAGCCAATCTTGGTGAACGTATGCTAAACCAAGCCTTGCGCGCGTTGCAGGTTGAGCCTCATCAAATATCAGAAACTCATTGGCAAAGATTAATACGCGATTACGACGTTAAAAGTAAATCAGAAATTTTAACTGATATTGGCTTGGGTAAACGCCAAAGCGTGATGGTAGCGCATCAGTTGCTCGCGCTAACAGATGACCATTTAGAAAAACATAATAATCTGCTGGGCATGTCTTTAGATACAATCACCATTCGCGGCACCGAGGGCATGGCGGTACAGTTTGCCCCTTGCTGCAAGCCGATTCCGGGTGACCCTATTTTAGGCTTTATTAACAAAGATAAAGGCTTGGTGATTCATACGCATGATTGCCCAAGCGTACGCAAATTTAAGTTAGATCCGGATAAGTGGCTGGATGTAGAGTGGGAACCAGAAAGTACGCGCTTATTTAAAACTAACCTTAATTTAACCGTGGCAAACCAGCCAGGCATGCTGGCTAAAATCGCGTCAGGCATTGCCGATGCTGGATCCAACATTGATAATGTAAGCGTAGAAGAGGCTGATGGCAGTGCCTACGCCAATCTGTACTTCACCGTTCAGGTGAAAAATCGCATACATTTAGCAGAACTTATGCGTGGTTTGCGTAAAATACCAGATGTTGTGCGCATTAACCGTACTAAAGGTAATGTGGCGACTAATGGAAAAGGCGCGAATGGTAAAGCCGCCTCGCAATAGCTGATAGCGCTGACTTTTAACAACATTTCTTAACAAAACTTCTTAACAAGACGCTGACTCAAACATGACAACAAACCTAAAACAAATCATTCAAACGCTAGGCGCACCAGCCGCTATTGGTACTTACTCTCAAGCCGTTAAAGTCGGCAATACCGTCTATTTGTCGGGTCAAATTGGTTTAGATCCAGCGACCATGCAAATGGTAGAAGGCATCGAGGCAGAAGTGCATCGCGTATTTACCAACTTAAAAGCGGTAGCTGAAGCAGCGGGTGGTAGTTTGGCTGATGTAGTGAAGTTGAATATCTTTTTAACAGATTTATCACACTTTACTTTGGTGAATACCATTATGGCTGAGTATTTCAGCCAGCCATACCCAGCACGCGCTGCGGTGGGCGTGGCTTCATTACCGCGTGGTGCCTTGGTTGAGGCCGATGGCGTGTTGGTAATTGCAGGTTAGTTTTCAGCCGGCGTGAGTAGTCAGCTAAGTACTCTGCCTGTAGGGCTGCCTGCACCTATTGATGATGGCCTAGCAACCCATTTAGAGGGTATGCTGTTACCAAAAGTTTCGCTTAAATCTACGCGTGGTTACCTTGTCAATTTATCAGAGATTAAGCAGAGACTGGTTATTTATGTTTATCCGCTTACTGGTCATCCAGGCGTTGCCCTTCCCGTGGGCTGGGACGAAATTCCAGGGGCGAGGGGTTGTACTCCACAGGCTTGTGATTTTAGTGATCACCATCAAGCATTACAGCATCTAAATGCAACCGTTTTTGGGCTAAGTTCACAGCATACGGATTATCAGTTAGAGTTGAAGAGTCGTTTACATCTACCTTTTGATCTACTGAGTGACAGTGATTTTTTATTACTGGATACTTTGAAATTGCCAGTATTTAGAGTGAAGAAGCTACTGCTTTATAAAAGACTAACCTTGATTGCGGAACATGGCGTCATCAAAAAAGTTTTTTATCCTGTTTTTCCGCCTAATCAAAATGCAGCGCAAGTGATTGACTGGCTGAAAAATCAATCATGAATATGGTTATGCTGAGTCAAATCAAAGTTTTCAGCAAGCCGCTAGTCGCTAATTTGGCCAAGCTTGGCATTGGCAATTTGCAAGCTTTATTGCTGCATTTACCGCTACGTTACATCGATGAAACACATATCACTGCGATTCGTGACTTGCGTACGGGGGAATCTTCGCAAGTGGAAGGAGAGATTGTTCACGTCGAGGTAACTTATAAGCCGCGTAAAGCACTCATCGCTAGACTAGAAGACGCCAGTGGCCAGCTCACCTTGCGTTTTTTGCATTTTTATCCCAGCCAAATTGCAGCACTTAAAGTAGGTACAAAGTTGCGTGTGTATGGTGAAGTGCGTAATGGGTTTTTTGGCTATGAGGTCGTGCACCCTACCTGTAAGGCTGTGGGCGAAAAAACTGTAGTAGCGGAAACCTTAACGCCAGTTTACCCAACAGTGGCTGGTCTGACCCAGGCAAATTTACGCAAAGCGATTCGCTTGGCGCTTGCACAAGGGATTTTGACGGAAACGCTACCCGCCAGTGTATATGCAACCTTACAGCTGCCAAGTTTTATGGCAAGTTTACAGGCACTGCACAATCCAAGTCCTGAAGTAGATTTACATGTCTTAGAGAATAAATCTACAGCACACTGGCGCCGACTGGCTTTTGACGAGTTATTGGCGCAGCAGCTTTCTATGCGCAAACATTACGCGCGCCGTCGCAGTGTAAGTGCGCCACAATTCTCACCTTCAAAACAATTGGTTTCAGCGTTGCTAAAAAGCTTACCGTTTGCGTTAACTGGTGCGCAGCAAAAAGTAGCATTAGAAATTGAGCGTGACTTAAGCCAGCCACATCCGATGCAGCGGCTTTTACAAGGTGATGTGGGTAGTGGTAAAACTATCGTGGCTTGTATGGCGGCATTGCAAAGCATTGAAAATGGCTGGCAAGTCGCATTGATGGCGCCAACGGAAATCTTGGCTGAGCAACATTATCGCAAGATGCTCACGTGGCTTAGCCCGTTAAATATTCAAATCGCATGGTTAACGGGAAGCCAAAACAAAAAAGATCGTGATGCGGCAATGGCAGCCATCGCAAATGGCAGTGCGCAGATGGTAGTTGGCACCCACGCCTTATTTCAGGAAGCTGTACAATTTAAAAACTTAGGCTTGGCCATCATCGATGAGCAACATCGGTTTGGTGTTCATCAGCGATTGGCTTTACGTCAAAAAGGCCAGCCAGAACCGCATCAACTAATGATGAGCGCAACGCCTATCCCACGTACTTTATCGATGAGTTATTACGCTGATTTAGACGTTTCAGTGATTGACGAATTACCGCCTGGACGTACGCCCATCGTCACTAAATTAGTTTCTGATATTCGACGTGACGAAATTTTGCAGCGTGTGCGTGAAGCGTGTTTACAAGGCAATCAAGCGTATTGGGTATGCCCGCTGATAGAAGAATCAGAGGCGTTACAATTAGCCACAGCCAATGATACTTACGCGCTGATGCAAAATGAATTCCCAGAACTTAAAATAGGCCTGGTGCACGGACGCATGAAATCTGCTGAAAAGCAGGCGGTGATGACAGCGTTTAGCGCAGGTAACTCTCAGCTATTAGTCGCCACCACGGTGATTGAAGTCGGCGTAGATGTGCCCAATGCCAGTTTGATGGTGATAGAGCATGCTGAGCGCATGGGGCTGTCGCAATTACACCAACTGCGCGGACGCGTGGGTCGTGGAACCACAAAAAGTACCTGTATTTTACTTTATCAAAACAAACTTTCTGAAACTGCCCGTGCGCGATTAAAAGTGATTTTTGAGAGTAACGACGGCTTTGCTATTGCTCAGGCAGATTTACAAATCCGTGGTCCTGGAGAACTTTTGGGCGTGCGTCAAAGTGGTGTGCCGATGCTCAAAATCGCAGATTTAGAACGCGATGTGGATTTGCTGGAAACTGCTAAAAAGATGGCAGATCAACTGTTAAAAAATTATCCGGCAGAAGTTGAAAATCATTTGGAAAGATGGATGGGTGGTGCGGGTGAGTTGGTGAAGGTTTGAATACCCAATCAGACTGGGTTGGATTTTAAAATGACCGCTCTACCAATCACTCGATACGCTTAATATCGACCAGATTGGCGCCACAGTCAGATAAGTGATCTGTACTTAAACAGGTTGAGCATTCATCAGCCCAATATAATTGGCTACGCCCCGCTTTTTTAGCCTTATACATTGCATGGTCTGCGGCGATCAGTAGCTTGTCAGAGTCGCACTCGTTTCTACCGGTGCTAAGGGCAATGCCGATTGATGTCCCTAGCTGACATGAGTGGTGATTGATGTTAAAAGGTTGCTGAAAAGCTGCTAGACATTTGTTTGCCACAAATTTAGCTGTATTTCTGGCATTGTCATTCAGATCAGTCAAGAGAATGACGAACTCATCGCCGCCTACCCGTGCTACGGTGTCTTCGCGCCTGACTATATCGCTCAATCGCCGAGCTACTTCTCGTAGCGCCATGTCGCCTGCTTTATGACCAAACTGGTCGTTGATCGGTTTGAATCCGTCAAGATCAAGGAACAGTACTGCTACTTGCATTTGATTGCGTTTGGCGCGTGCTAGCGCCTGTTCCACGCGGTCTGCCAATAGTTGACGGTTGGGTAATCCGGTTAAGGTGTCGTGGTGTGCCATGTGTTCCAGCTCAGCGCGGCTTTCGAGCAATTTTGACAGGACGCGATTGAAAGCATCAGTCAAATGACCAACTTCGTCATGGCGTACCACAGGTAGCGGTTCGAATGGAATTTTACCCTGCGTCATTTGATCCGCATGTTTTGCGGCATTCATGAGCGGGCGCATCATATGGCGCAACATTAGCACCATGAATAAAATGAACAGCGGGATGATGATGGCGGTGTTTTTAATCACAAAGAGGCGTAAGTGTGTGACTGGTGCATATGCTTCCTTGGTTGGCAGTCGTGCTACGACAAACCAGCCACTGCTGGACACCGAGGCAAACGCCGCTAGTTCCTCAATACCTCTTGCATTCACGGTAACACCTACGCCACGGAACCCATTCATTGCTTGATCGTGAAGCTTGTTCACGCCTAGAGTTGGCGTTGGCGTTAAGATCATGCTGGCATCTGATGCACCCACGAACAATTTATCACGCGGCGACACTAATAATAAGCCGCCGGTCGCGCCGATGCGCGTGCTGTATATCATCTCTAGAAAGTTAGGCGATTGTAGCTCAGACATTCCCACCAGAATGGCGCGTATCTTACCCATGCTGTCAAGAACTGGCATCGCCATTGGCACCACAGGAACCTTTGTTGCGCTGCCAATAACTGGGCGACCAATCACAAATGTGCCTTTTAGCGCGCGTTGAAAATATTCGGAGTTCGCGTAGGAGGCGCCAGCACGTCCTGGCAACGCAGGATAATCGATGAGTGCTGTACCTGAGACATCAAGAACAAAAATGCCTTTTGAGAATAGCGGATTGATGTCATGGCGTTCACTTAGCCATCTGCGTAATTGTTGCGGATTTTGTAGTAAAGGTAGCGGAAACTTATTGGTCACACGCGTTAAAAAATCGCGGCGTTCCATAATGTCTTGATCAATATCCTTGGCGACGTATTGAGCCAGCGCAACCAGTTGTGACGATGCCTGTTTGTCAATATCCGCGCGTAAAAAGTCGGCGAGCAGAAATACGCGACTGAGAGCACCAATTATGAGCAGCACCATGCCCATGATGATCAGGCGATTTGTGATGCTATTTAGATTTGGGCGCAGACGCATAGAGAAATGATAGCAGTTAATGTGTTGGTTAGTGCTATAAAATGGTCAGACACGATTGTTTTTATAAAGCTTATTCTGATGACTCGATTTTTCTAATTCTGTTCAGAGACCTTGCGTAATAACTGTATAACAGTCAATTCAAATGGCTCCCTACATATTGATTGCATAGGTTTGTGAGATAATTCACAGCGTGAAAATTCATAAAAAATTATCTCAAACACGTTGCCAATGGCTTAAAAAGCCTTTTTCAAGTCATCTGTATAGCTCATGGTTGATAGACCGAGGTTCGCTTACAGCACGTTTACAAAATCGATATGCGTATTTTTCGGTGAAGCCTATTTCTATGAAATATGCAAAGCCCATTCAAGATGAGGCTGTTTTGTTGCACTTGGCTAGTTATAAAAATGCTTTGATCCGAGAGGTGTTGCTTGACGGGAATTATCAGCCCGTAGTATTTGCGCATAGCGTATTGCCGCGCAATAGCTTACGTGGCGCATGGCGTGGTCTAGGTAAGCTAGGCAACAAGCCATTGGGCGCTACTTTGTTTGCAAATCCTAAAGTGAAACGCACACCATTAAGTTATAAAAAGTTGTCGTCAAATCATGCGCTCTATCAACATGCCGCAAAGTATTTAACGGATAAACCTTTGTACCTATGGGCGCGACGCTCTGTTTTTAGCTTGAATTGTGCCAGTATTATGGTAACTGAAGTTTTTTTCCCGCACATCGTTACGTCCAAAACATAACAACATGAACATTGCTGATTTAACTAAAAAAATAGATGCCTATGAGCGTTTAATGCGTTTAGATAAACCCATCGGTATTTTATTGCTGCTATGGCCTACACTTTGGGCGCTGCTGATCGCCGGCAATGGCCAGCCAGATTGGATTATTGTGATAATTTTTGTAACGGGCACGGTGCTAATGCGCAGTGCTGGTTGCGTGATGAATGATATTGCAGATAGCCAATATGATGGCTTAGTTGAGCGCACGCAACATCGACCAATTCCAAATGGTGAGGTAAGTAAAAAAGAAGCCTATGTATTAGCGGCTACCTTGAGTTTAGTCGCTTTTGGTTTGGTGAACTTACTCAACATGTTGACGGTGAAATTATCCGTGCTGGCTTTGTTCCTAGCGATTACCTACCCTTTGACCAAGCGTTTTTTTGTGATGCCACAGGCGTATTTAGGTGTCGCTTTTGGCTTTGGTATTCCGATGGCCTTTGCGGCGATCAGCAATAATGTGCCGCCAGTTGCATGGTTGCTATTGATTGCTAATGTATTTTGGGCGATTGCTTATGATACCGAGTATGCGATGGTTGATCGTGAAGATGATTTAAAAATAGGTATTAGGTCTTCGGCCATCACTTTTGGGCGTTTTGATGTGCTTGCGGTGATGTTGTGTTATGCAATTACGTTGGCATTGCTGGCGTTAGCAGGATATTGGTTACTAATGGGTGTTGCCTACTATCTTGGTTTGGCCGTGGCTGCGGGCATGGCGTTTTATCATTATGTTTTAATTAAAAATCGCGCAAGAGCAAACTGCTTTCAAGCTTTCTTAGGGAACAATTGGCTAGGACTCGCTATTTTTGCGGGGTTAGCTGCGCATTATTTAATTAACTAATCCAGCTTAGGTAAATCCCACTCAATGACATTGGTTTCTTTTTGTTTTTTTGTATCAGAGGCCTCATCGAGAGTTAAGTTTTCTGTGGCTGAGTCAGTCTCCAGGCGCAACGAGGCCTCAAATAAAGCGTCAGTCGGGATCGTGAAGTTGAGTGAGTCAGACTGTAGTGATTGGTCTACTTTTGGCGCGGCTGTATCTTCCAAGGTTGTATTTGGTTTAAGGTTTGATGCCTCGGTAACGGCGCCATCCTGCATCTCTGCTACATCATCAAAATCTACTAACATGCCTACTTCGTAAGCGGGTGCCGCTTGCGCATTTGCGTTTTCTATAGGATCGGTGCTTTTGTTAGAAGGTGAGGCGCGCTCACTAACTTCAGCCGTTAGCGCTTGATTCTGCGGCGTGACATCGTCTGAAACTAACGTATCATTAAGTAGCTTAGCATTGCCAAAAGCAGCATCATTAAAAGCCATGTTATCTAAAGCTGGCTTAGCTCTGGCCGGCTGATAAAAGTCATCCTGTTCTTTAGATGTATTTGCACTTAGAGTTTCTGCAATTTGTTTTAAGAAAAATAACTCCTCAAACGTGCCACGCTCAAAGCCATCTCTAGGCTGTGCGTATTGGTTGTAAATTAGTTCGCTTAAAAATCCAACCGCAAATTGTGAACCCCAAACACCTTCTAGGCGCGAGACAATATGTGGAAACTCCTCAATTGAAGACTCATCTGGCATAGTCGCGTCTGCAAAGCTCGGCATTTTAATGTTAAAAAAGTGTTTGCACTCTGCTACAGCATGGTTATATTCAGCCTCGGTACCGTCTGACACGATCAGGTTGAGCAGTTTCAGCCAGGTTTTTGGTGATTCAGTGGGGAAATCGCTTAGATGGTTTTGCAGCAGTTGAATCGCCAACGCAGGGCGGCCATGCTCAATAAACACGTCAGCATTTTCTAGTATATTGTCACCACTATCGCTGGTCTCATCGTTGATGGAATAAGCATCAGAAGGGTTTTGGTTAGATAAGTGATGATGTGGGAGGGGGTCAAAAGCGTGATCATCAAAGGCGGAATCTTTTGTATGGTTAGTTGAGTTCGCAGTCGAGTAGGCATCCTCACTTGCGGTATCTGCATTTTCTTCAGAGCCGAACCAAATAGCCTGTTCTTTACTTAGACGATCACGTACAGATTTGCGCCGCAACCATTCGGCCCCAGCCAACGCGCCAAGAACGCCGATTGCAGTCAATATATTTTGTAACCACTGCGACTGTTGTTCTGATAATTCGAAACCAATTTGTTTCGCTTGCTCTGCTTCGTTCAGTAGCTGTGCATTTTTGGTCTGCAAATTAATGATTTGTTTTTCTAAGTGCGCCAAGCGGTTAGCCATGACGGTGATTTCATCCATCGTGTCTGAGTTGGCGGGGGGCGCGGAGGTTTCAACGCGATTAAAATCAATTTGAGTTTCTAGCCGGAGCGATAATTTTGGTTGAGTAATAGGCGTATTCGGGCTAAGGTCGCCACCAGATATGGTGAGATAAGGCTTACTCGTGTCGGCTGTTGATCCTGCCTGAGTTACATCAGGCTTTGTTCCTGAAGTTTTAATCTCCACAACTGATGGCGCTGATAGTTCTGAGGTAGCTGATTGCATGCCGGTGTATGACAGCGTCAATTTTTTATCAATGGCAACGTCGCTATTTGTGCCATGTTTTAATTGGTTTTTCTTATGTGCCTTCTTTTTACCCCTTTTTTCTTTAGCGGACTGATTCAATGGTGCTATATAAGATTCGAAGTTGATATTTTCATCCAAGCGCATTTGAGGTTTTAATGGGCGCGCATAGGGATTGCTGATGTTAGTGTTACTAGCCACAGGCTGATCAACCGCGTCAAGGGCGGCGCTACTTAGCAGTGATACAGGGTCGAGTAATAGCACATACTCGCGTTTTAAAATAGGCTCACATTCAAATGATACGCGTAGATTAACAATTGGTTCGGTAATGACATCTGGCGTCGTGATATTAAGTATATAGCCATTGTTATTTTGTTTTAGTGTAACATTTGCCTTTTTAAATGCTGGAGTGTCGCTAGCATCTGTGACAGAAAAACAGCCTACATCTGGCGACTTTACAACATCTGTGACATTAATTTTGGCAATAAGAGGCTCACCTAAGTAAGATTTAAGCGCAATGTCACCAATGCCAAGCGCGTGGCTTAGATTGGCGTAGGTTAGTAAAAATAATAAGAAAATTCTCAAAATATGTTTATTTTCAATTTGTTAGCATATATTTTAGTGGGTGTTGCCTTGGATGTGCTATGATCATTGCATGATAGAAAAGTCACTAATCACTCTAGCATAATTTGTGCCAACCAGCATAACTTGTGCTAATTGATTATGTAGCATTCGGTCAGTTAATTCGATGATTTTTACGTGGTTTGTCGTGATTAAACTCGGTCTTTAATGTCGAGTGAAATAAAAAACGTGTTATGTCACATAATACTGTTTGACAGATCGCATTGCTTTGGCATAAAATCCGCCTCTTAATTTTTTTAGCTCATAGTATTGGTAACACGATGAAAACCTTTTCAGCAAAGTCACATGAAGTGAAGCGCGATTGGTTTGTGGTTGATGCC
>JAURWJ010000003.1 GCA_030655015.1 Methylotenera sp.
AGCTTGCAGTTTTCGCTACGGAACAGCCAATGGCAAAACCAGGCACTCACCGGCTCAGGTAATCTGCTAATTGCAAACACAAAAATTGATGGTACACAGATTCAGCAGTTAGACTTCCAACTAGGGCTAGCCACTAACAGCATCCAAGCCAACGGCAGCCTGGGTAAAGCAGATAGTCACCTTGACTGGCAGGCAACGTTGCCTAACCTCGCTGCCTTTAATCAAACCTATGCAGGTGAGGCCCATGCCAGCGGCTCAATTAAAGGTGTATTTGATCATCTTGCACTACAGGTCAATTTGCTCGCAAAAAACCTGACACTCAGCCGCGATTTAAAAATTGATCAATTAGAAGGTCAAACCACTATCGAAACAGGCGTTAGCGGTAAGGTTGCGGGAGAACTGAAAGCCAGCGCCATTCATTATGGGAAGCACCCAGTGCTGAATGGACAAGTTAATCTAGCAGGTACGCGCTCCAACCATCAAATTTCAATCACAGCAATGAGTCCAGACGTGCAGTTTGATAGCACCTTGCAAGGCGGCTTATCAGCTGACAACAGTTGGCAAGGGTTTTTACAACAGCTTAAGCTTACAGGTAAAACCCCCGCCACACTCACCGCACCCGCCCCCTTGCATATCACCGGCAACAACGTAACGCTAGCGCAAGCAGTGATACAGCTAGCCAAAGGTCGCGCTTCGATTGAGCTACTGCAAGTGGGTAATGGCACATTAGTCAGTAAAGGTCAACTCAGCCAACTCACTTTGGATGACTTGCCAGCAGGCTTATTCAATCTGCCAAATACGCTTCATGGCAGCCCAGCGTTTTCAGGGAAATGGGGCCTTAGTGCAAACGACACACTGAACGCTAACCTTAGCCTGTGGCGCGATACGGGCGATTTCACGTTAACTTATGCAAACGGCACATCATCCGCATTGGGCTTAACTGAAGCTAAAATAGAATTCAACATCATCAACAATCATGCCCAACTGATTGCTAAACTCGATGGCCAAAACTTAGGCAATCTCGATGCAAAGCTCGCGACCACGCTTACTAAAACAGAGTCAGGTTTCGCGCTACTGGCAAGTGCCCCGCTTACCTTAAATGGCACAGCGCAACTTAACACACTGGCTTGGTTACCTATGCCCTCCAGTCTGATGGATGCTGATCTGGATGGTCAGCTCACATTATCAGTGTTAGCCA
>JAURWJ010000015.1 GCA_030655015.1 Methylotenera sp.
CCGAAGATTTTCCAGATATGCAATCGTTTGTAAAGGCAACGCAAGCACGACGAAATGCTGCGGAAACCAATGCCGCACAACAGAACGCACAGGCGGTGGCGCGCGAGCAAGGCCCGACTGAGGAACAAGTTAGAGAAGAGCGCAGTAAGCGTAATTTTCAAACGGGTACTAACGGAATTTTTGAAATTTACAGCTTTACTTCGCGTAGCGCTACTTTTGCATTTCGTGGTTGGACCAGTCAGTATAGTAATTCCAAGACTCAGTTCTTCGAGGTGGAAGCTAACAGTGGTCAAGACGTAAGGCTACTCATGATTAAGCGCATGATTGCTTTAATACGCGAGCATTACCAAGGGGATTTTAATTGGGAATCACACCGGCTTGGGCGTTCATTAGTGCAGTCTGCACGCCCAGAAGATAACGCAGGGTTAGAAGACTTTATGATGATGGAGTTTTTTGGACCTAACTATAAAAATTCACCTTAGCAAAATTCGCCTTAGCGTTTAAGCGCTAAGCCTGTATTGATTGGTATGACGAGGTTTTTCTATAGGCGATAATCTCGCATGAATTGTCATTAGACTTAAGCGTGCTATGTTAAAATTTGGGCATGATTTTAATCTTACGCTCAATTTAACATGGCACGTTTTCACATTATCATTCCTGCGGCGGGGGTTGGTAATCGCATGGAAACCGCCATTCCAAAACAATATTTGCCATTGTGCGGCAAACCCACGATCTCACACAGTATTCAGACTTTTTTTGCATGTCCGCGCATTGCCAGCATTCACCTGGCACTGAGCCCTGAAGATTACTTTTGGCGCAATCTCACGCTAGATGCTAACAGTCGCTTACATTTACATTACAGCGGTGGCGATTCGCGCGCTGAAACGGTATTAAATACATTAGAGGCGATTCGCGCGCAGGTAGAAGATGACGATTGGATTTTGGTGCATGATGCCGCACGTCCTGGTTTAACCATCGCGTTACTTAATCATTTGCTTGATACTTTAGAGCATGACGAGGTTGGTGGTTTGCTCGCATTACCGTTGGCTGATACTTTAAAGCAATCCAATGCAGAGGCCAGAGTGCTTAACACCATTCCACGTGAGTTGCTTTGGCAGGCGCAGACGCCGCAAATGTTTCGCTATGCTTTGCTTAAAGATGCGCTAGCGAGTTTTAATGGCACGCCCACCGATGAGGCGCAAGCGGTAGAGGCGTTAGGTTTGCAGCCAAAACTGGTGGTTGGCTCGTTAAGAAATATGAAAATTACCTATCCTCAAGACATTGCCTTGATGGAACTCCTGTTGCAACAGCAATAATCAAATAGGAACATTGTAATGATAAGAATCGGTCATGGTTTTGATGTGCACGCTTTAGTTTCTGGGCGCCAATGTATTATTGGTGGCGTAACAATACCCTATGAAAAAGGCTTGGATGGCCATTCAGATGCCGATGTATTGCTCCATGCAATTTGTGATGCTTTATTAGGCGCAGCAGCACTGGGCGATATTGGCAAACACTTCCCGCCCACTGACATGCGCTACAAAGGCGCAGACTCACGTGAGCTGTTGCGGCAGGTGGTAGCGTTACTAAATACCAAAAACTACGTCGTCAATAACATTGATGCCACCGTGATTTGCGAAGCCCCTAAACTTTCACCTCACACCGATCAAATGTGCAGTCATATCGCCTCTGATTGCAATGTGGAGGTGTCTCAAATCAACGTTAAAGCGACCACTACCGAGCGATTAGGGTTTATTGGCCGAGGTGAAGGTATTGCGGCTGAAGCAGTGTGTTTGATACAACTACGCAACGCAGATTGAAATAGCCATGCTACGTTGGTTTGAAAACCGTTTAAATCCTTTTCCAAAAGATGAAATTGCGCCGCCGCCTAATGCGTTGTGGCCGTTTTTATGGGCATGCACCAAAGGCTCTCGCTTATTTATTCTAGTAATGACGATATTTACCGCCGTGATTGGCGGTTTTGAGGCGCTATTATTTGCCGTCATGGGCAAAGTGGTGGATTGGTTAAGCAATACCTCACCTGATTTATTGTGGGCCACAGAGCGGCATCATTTACTCCTGTTAGCCGCTTTATTATTGTTAAGCCCCCTTTTAATTACAGTACAAACGCTCATTAAACATCAAACGCTCGCGGGTAATTTTCCTATGCGTTTACGCTGGAACTTTCATCGTCTCATGCTCAATCAAAGTATGACTTTTTATCAAGATGAGTTTGCTGGCCGCATTGCGGCAAAAGTTATGCAAACAGCTTTAGCTGTGCGCGATGTGTGGTTTATTGTTGCGGATATTTTAGTTTTTGTGGTGATTTATTTTGTGACTATGGTGGCAGTGGTCGGGCACTTTAATGCCACTGTAATATGGCCATTTTTAGTCTGGGTGATTTGCTATGTAACGTCGCTTAGTTATTTTGTGCCAAGGCTAGCCAAGGTTTCACAAAACCAGGCCGATGCACGCTCAATGATGACCGGCCGCATCACCGATGCCTATACCAATATTAGTACGGTCAAGTTATTTTCACATGCGGGGCGTGAGGCGAGTTATGCGCAATCTGCCATGAGTGAGTTTTTAGGCACCGTACACGCGCAGATGCGCTACGTATCAGGGGTGGAAGTTATCAATCATATTTTGAATATATTGTTAGTGATTGCAACTTCTGGCGTAGCGTTATGGTTATGGACTAAAGGCGAAGTTACCGTTGGCGGCGTGGCAGCAGCGACTGCAATGGCGCTACGTTTGAATGGTATTTCCCACTGGGTGATGTGGGAGCTGACCACACTTTATGAACAAATTGGCACCGCACAAGATGGAGTGAATACGTTATCACTCGCACAACAAATTACTGATACAGCGGATGCCAAACCGTTAAATGTGAGCGTTGGTGAAATTAAGTTTGAGCAAGTTGACTTTGCTTATGGTATGCGAAAATCAGTATTGCAAGGGCTTAACTTAAATATTAAAGCGGGTGAAAAAGTAGGTTTGGTCGGTCGCTCTGGCGCAGGTAAATCAACGATTGTGAATTTACTGCTACGTTTTTATGATGTAGAAAAAGGGCGAGTGCTCATTGATGGGCAGGATGTCAGCCATGTGACACAACATAGTCTGCGTAGCCAAATCGGCATGGTCACGCAGGATACGTCATTGCTGCATCGCAGCGTGCGCGACAACATTTTATACGGTCGCCCCAACGCCACTGAAAATGAAATGATGAACGCAGCTAAACGTGCTGAAGCGCATGCCTTCATCTTGACGTTGCAAGATGCAAAAGGGCGCACAGGCTACGAGGCACATGTAGGCGAACGCGGTGTTAAGCTTTCCGGTGGGCAGCGACAACGCATTGCTATTGCGCGCGTGATGCTGAAAGACGCACCTATTTTGTTATTAGACGAAGCCACCAGCGCGCTGGACTCTGAAGTAGAACAGGCAATACAGGCAAGTTTGTATGATTTGATGCAAGGCAAAACTGTAGTGGCAATTGCGCATAGGTTATCCACCATTGCAGCGATGGATAGGCTGATAGTGTTGGATAACGGCAAGATTGTTGAAGAGGGTGACCACAAGGCCTTAATCAAACAAGGTGGCTTATATGCCACGCTCTGGGCGCATCAGAGTGGTGGTTTCTTAGGTGAGTAGTGCGCTAGACCAGCAGTTATGTGTTTTTTGGCGCGAACATGATGATTGACATCCCTACGAGAGCGACAGACGAACCTACCATATCCCAAACCGTGGGCCTTATGCCATCAACTGCCCAGAGCCAAAGAATGGCTACAAAAATATAAACACCACCATAAGCGGCATAGACACGGCCTGCTGCGGTCGGGTGCAGCGACAAAAGCCACGCGAATAAGGCGAGACTCAACCCTGCCGGGAGGAGAAGCCATGGGCTTTTCCCTTGCGTGAGCCAGAGATAGGGAAGGTAGCAGCCGACAATTTCGGCCACTGCCGTTACCAGGAAAAGCGAAATGGTTTTGATTTCAAGCATGGTGAATTACCTTTTTAGAAATGCATAACGTGGAGCTAAGGGGCTGCGTGCTTTTGCGCAGTCTCGCTTGAGTAGGATTAGACGTGTTACAGCACACCGGACATTAACCCCAAAGAAACTATGACAAGCAGTACTGACACCACGATCTGTATGGCTTTGATGGTGATCTTCTTGAGCAGTTTGGAGCCAAAGTATGCGCCCATGAATGCCGAAACCGATGCCGCGATGATAAGCGGCCACTGAACAGTCTGGTGTTGCCCGGACATCTCCCATCCGTATATCAGCACACGGGACATGTCCACCATGACGGCGAGTATTACACCAGTGGCCACGAATTCTTCCTTGCTTAGGCCGGCCTTGAGCAGGAACATGCTTCTGAACGCACCTTGATGACCTGATAGGCCGCCAAAAAATCCGCTGATTACGCCACCATATGGAAGATATTTTTTGTCGAGCGCGAGGGACGAAAATCCAGGTGATAACTCAAGCATGACAAATGTCATGATCAGAATTCCAACGACAAGTTTTAGCGGTGACACTTGTATTTGATTCCCGAACGCGGCGTACTCGAAAATCGAGGGAATACCCGAGAGCCAACCGAGAATCAGCGCACCGAAGAATGCGAAAGCAACAGCAGGGATGCCAAAGCTCAAGAGTACGGATCGGTTTGCCTTTTTCCCAAGCAAGGCAACCTTAAATATATTATTCGCCAGATGCACCACTGCTGTAATCGCAATTGCTATTTCAACAGGAAAGAAAATTGCGACAACGGGCATAAGCAATGTGCCGAGTCCGAATCCAGAGAATAGTGTCAATCCGGAGGCAAACAGTGCGGCAATTGAAATAACGAAAATTTCCATGAAGTTTCGTGATACGTCTAACGTTCAAGGTCAGGGGCGTCGTTAGGCGTCCCGCTTGATGGATGGGTTAGATGCTTACACATTAAAAACCTCATGTACACGGTTTTGAAGAAGATATTTTTCAAAATCATAGCTATGAATAGAACGACCAGTTTTAGATGGTTTGGCAGTTGGGTCAACGTACATGTAGAAATGGTGACGACCATTTGAAGTTTGTTGGGCAATTGCACCGATTTCAGACTGCGAAAATAACCATATACGTTGACTAGATAAATCTACAAATGCAACATATTGAGCGGGACTATTTTCTGGAATCCACCAATCAAGAGCATTTTTCCCTTTGCCACCGCTAGCCTTCGGTTTGAGGTTTGTTTTAACTTGAATTGTTAATGGTTTTTCGTTTTTTGGTGAATATGCGACCAAATCAATGCCCGAATCAGTAGTGAGTTGTGCAGACTCGATGCCTCGCAATAAAAGCTGGTACTGAACTAGAAATTCACCACATTTTCCAATTTGTGCCGTTTTCATTTTGTGCGAGGGCTCTTTAAGCATCTAACGTTTGAATACAAGGGGCTGGCTTTAGCCAGTCCCGCTTGAATGATGGGTTATGCATATAAATTTAGTAGCCCATACTTGTAGATATATTTGAATAGACTTTTTCACTAAAAGTAGATGCTTGTTTTAGAATTTCAGCTTCATTTTGATTGGCAATTTTTCCTGTTCTTGAAAACGATGCGCCTACCTCGTAAGCACTTTTCCAAAGCGCACTGCAATTAACGGTTCCGAGCACACCACGCTTTTGTAAAATGTGTTGAGCAATGCCACTCATGAAGCGGTCTTGAGCACCAGCGTAATATCCTCCAGCATTGCATATATTCAAATCTTCGTCCGCCGCAATAGCAGAAGTAGCTGACGCGAACAGAATTAGAGCTGTAATGAAAAGTCGCATAATAATTATCCTCTAAACTGCATAACTTACAGAGTTGAGCACCACCCCGCAGAGCGGGATGAAGCGGTCAATTGGGGTTTGTGATTGACCGCGCCCGCTCAAGTGGGCGTAGTCGTGAGCGAAGCGAAACGAGGTGTGCTCTAACGTGACGTTAGATTTTGTTGCCATACGTGTGAGTGATGCCATGTCTCTAGCCATCGTTCAATCTGCTCCAAAAGTTGACTCAATCCTAGAAAAAACAGGCTAAATGCGGCCTCAGATCGAAGAGCTTTAATGCGGCGTTCGCAGCAACGCTTTCAGTTATGCGACGACGCATCTTGCGCTCTTCGCTTTTTTACCATATTTTGGTCGGTGTATATAGCGCCATATTTGCGCTATGATTCTAGGTTGCCTAGACCAAGGCGTTTCTTTTTCTTCGTCCGAAGAGCGTCCAAAATCTAACGTATGAAGGGGCTGGCTTTAGCCAGTCCCGCTTGACTGATGGGTTAGGCTGATAGCTACAATATGTTGTTTTAATGTTCTTCATTTTTTTGGTTTGTACTTACTTTGGTCAAAACCGCTAACGTCAAATTCAAATACTGGAGCGCCTTGTTGGTAAATATTTGTAGAAATACGCACCTGTTTGGCTTTGAGCATTTTTTCAACAAACCGACCATAGTTACGAATGAAAATGGTTTCAGTGCTGTTGTCGGCTGCACCTACAGCTGAATAATTAGCAGCCTTTTCATCATCGAATCTCACAAGCACCGTGCAATCTTCGTAGGAGTGACAGAGAATTTGCCCTTTTTCAATACTGAAAATTATGTCTTTTCCATAGCGAGGGTCAATTCTTAAGTTAAGCCTTGCGTGTTGTGCACCTGCATAAGGAAAGTCAAACTCAACTGTATTCGAACTTAAAGCTACAGCATGGTAAGTAGTACCTTTACTCATAGCGTCAGCAACTTGAGAATATGACCACTGGGAGCCAAGAACTAAAGGCGCAGGGGTGGAAGTTGTCTTGGCAACAGGAATGGACGGCGAACTTGATTGTGGAGAGGGTGTGTTATTTTTATTTATGCTGGATAGAGCGGAAATAATTATTACCCCCAGAAATAAGACGCCAATGAGCGTACCGCACCCCATCGGCTTGGACGCAACTCGCGCACCGCATTTCGGGCAGGTTTCAGCTTTTGAACTTACTTCCGTATTGCATTCTTTGCACTTGATGAGCGCCATTTATTTATTCTCCTTTGGCGGTAAACAGCCTAACGAAGCTGTATAAAAAGTATCATATAAGCATCTTGCCTGTGTAACGCGAATGGGTCAATATGACACAACGAAATAGCAATGCGAGCAACCATGGCACGTTACAAATACATAGACACCAGCCCACGATTTCTAGCTG
>JAURWJ010000016.1 GCA_030655015.1 Methylotenera sp.
GAGGCTACTTTAGTTGCAATGTTCTCTGGAAACAGAGCGATAAGTAAACTGAGTAATTTACAGTTAGTCGTTAAAGAACAAAAGCCATATTTAATTTGGGATGATGCAACGGGATTTGTGCCATTATTCATTTGGTAAAAAGACTGACTAATTGCACCACACTTTAGTGTTATGCGTTAGATCCATCCAAATTGCCCATGCGCTGGCGCCACTGAGTAGTAAGCCTGCTAAGCGCATGCCGTAGGGTTCTACTGCTTTTGTTTTGAGTTTAAGCCATAGCCAAGGCGCTAAAAATAAAGAGGCGCTGGAACCCACTGCAAAAGCTGCCATACTGATGGCACCATCAAGCGGATTGCCATTGAACGATGCAATAATTAGTGCAGAATATAATAAGCCGCAAGGCATCAGCGCCCACAGCATGCCGATATAAAAATGCCCCCCTTGTTTTACGCTAAGTTTTTTAACATACCCCCAAATGTTACGCCCTGCGCGGTCAACCCAAACTGGTTGGCGGGCTAAAGTTAGTAGCAAAATACCCCAGAAAAATATTAAGACATGAAAAAATGTCCAAAGCGGATGAAGTACGGCGCTATAACTTGAAGCCCAAGCAATGCTTTGTATGGCGAAAGTGGCAACTGCACCAAGTGCGGCGTAGCCACACAGGCGCCCTAGGTGATAAAAATAGATGCCGTAAGGTTGCTGAGGTGAATGCGTTAATGCGGTGCAAGCCGCACCGCACATGGCCACGCAGTGTGGACCGCCAGCCAAGCCCATGATAAGGGCGCTGTAGGTGAGCGCAGATTGCATGTTTATTGTTTATTCACACCCGTGGCGGCGTGATTACGTGCGCGCCCAGCAGGTTCCAGCGAATTTTTTTGATCCACCGTTAATGACTTGGTGTAATTGCCGGAATTTTCTTCATGGGCTAGTACTGGGTCTTGACCATTTGCAGCAATGTATACAGTGGTTAAGCTGGCAACAACGACTACTGCAGGACCTGTAAAAACCAGCCATGCGTAGCCTGATTTCCACCATTTAGGTTTTTGATTAGGGGCTTGATTGTTTGCCATGACTTAACCTTTAGCGTGACATATAAAAAATTGATTTCTCAGAGATCTCTGCCTTGGTGCTGGCAGCCTCAATTTCAAACTCAATCGGATGTGAACCACTCTTGATTGAGCCGTCTTCAATTTGCAAGCTCACTGCAACCATACGCGATTCAGCGGGGTTCACGGTAAATTCCTTATCTGATGCTATAGATAAGCCTTTGATCCCCTC
>JAURWJ010000028.1 GCA_030655015.1 Methylotenera sp.
AATGGCAAAAGGTAAATTTGAACGGACCAAACCGCACGTCAACGTAGGCACGATTGGCCACGTTGATCACGGTAAAACAACATTAACGGCAGCGATCACCACCATTCTATCTAAGAAATTTGGTGGCGAAGCCAAAGCTTACGACCAGATTGACGCAGCACCAGAAGAAAAAGCACGCGGCATTACTATTAACACCGCCCACGTTGAATACGAAACAGCCAACCGTCACTACGCCCACGTAGACTGTCCAGGCCATGCTGACTATGTTAAGAACATGATTACCGGCGCTGCACAAATGGACGGCGCGATACTAGTTTGTTCAGCTGCGGATGGCCCTATGCCGCAAACACGTGAACACATCCTGTTAGCGCGTCAAGTAGGCGTACCTTACATTGTTGTATTCCTCAACAAAGCAGACATGGTCGATGACCCTGAATTATTAGAGCTCGTAGAAATGGAAGTGCGTGACCTATTAAGCAAATACGACTTTCCAGGCGACGACACCCCAATCATCCACGGCTCAGCAAAACTAGCCTTGGAAGGCGACCAATCAGAAATCGGCGAACCAGCCATTTTCCGTTTAGCAGAAGCCTTAGACACCTACATCCCCATGCCAGAACGTGCCATTGACGGCACCTTCCTAATGCCGGTGGAAGACGTATTCTCAATCTCAGGCCGTGGTACCGTAGTAACCGGCCGTATTGAACGCGGAATTGTCAAAGTCGGTGATGAAATTGAAATTGTTGGTATCAAACCAACCGTTAAAACCACCTGTACTGGTGTTGAAATGTTCCGTAAACTACTCGACCAAGGCATGGCAGGCGACAACGTTGGCGTATTGCTACGCGGAACCAAACGTGAAGACATCGAACGTGGTCAAGTGTTGGCTAAATCAGGCTCAATTAAACCACACACAAAGTTCACAGCAGAAATCTACGTGCTAGGTAAAGATGAAGGTGGTCGTCATACCCCATTCTTCCAAGGCTACCGCCCACAATTTTACTTCCGCACTACCGATGTAACCGGTGCTGTAGAATTGCCAGAAGGCACAGAAATGGTGATGCCTGGTGATAATGTATCTATCGTTGTTACACTAATCGCCCCAATCGCGATGGAAGAAGGCTTACGCTTTGCGATTCGTGAAGGTGGTCGTACTGTAGGTGCCGGTGTAGTCGCTAAGATTATTGAATAGCATTAGGTTATTTGAAAGTTGTGCTAACAACCCAGCGCAACTTTTGACCGTTTAAAGTTATATAGGCCAATAGCTCAATTGGTAGAGTATCGGTCTCCAAAACCGAGGGTTGGGGGTTCGAGACCCTCTTGGCCTGCCAGATTTGTAGGATGGTATGATTTGCTCAATAACTAGAAATTTAAACATTTCTAGTTATTTGTGTTAGTAAAATCAGTCAATTTTTTAGTCACTATTATAAAGTGCTCGTATAAGTAAATTATGGTCAACAAAATTAAGTTGCTAGTAGCGTTCCTCCTGTTGATTGCAGGTATTGCAGGTTTCTATTTGCTGGCAGATAAGCCTACCGTTGTGCGTATTCTTGCTGTACTTGCAGGTTTAGGCGCTTCTATTGCTGTGCTTTGGGTAACGCCTATCGGGCAACAGTCGCTTAGTTTTATCGGCGAGTCTGTGGTTGAGGCGCGCAAAGTTGTTTGGCCGACACGTAAAGAAACAATACAAACAACTTTGGTGGTATTTGTTTTGGTGGTTGTGATGGCAGCATTTTTGGCGGTAGTTGATATCGGGTTTGCCTTTATGGTGCGGTGGTTAATGGGACGGGGCGCGTAATGAGTATGAAATGGTACGCGGTGCAAGCGTTTTCAGGCTTCGAGAAGTCTGTGCAAAAAGGAATAGAAGAGCGTGTTGTGCGTTCTGGCCTGCAAGATCAGTTTGGTCAAATTTTGGTGCCTATTGAAGAGGTGATTGAGATGAAGGCAGGCCAAAAAACAATTTCAGAGCGTAAGCTTTATCCAGGTTATGTTTTGGTGCAAATGGCGATGACTGATGAAAGTTGGCATTTAGTAAAAAGCACGCCACGTGTGACGGCTTTTATTGGCGGTAGTGCGCAAAAGCCAACACCAATTAAAGATAAAGAAGTAGATATCATTTTGCAACGCATTGATGATAGTAAGAGTAATCCAACGCAAAAGCTTACTTTCGAAAAAGGTGAGTCAGTCCGTATTACTGATGGCCCATTTAAAGACTTCTCTGGCAATGTTGAGGAAATAAACTACGAGAAAAGTAAGTTGCGTGTATCCGTGGTTATTTTTGGACGCTCTACACCGGTTGAGCTTGAATTTGGTCAGGTAGAAAAAGAAGTTTAGGTGAGTTTTATAGTTAAGTAATTTAGTTAAAAGCGGTAAGGTTTATATCAACGGGGAGCCATTTATTTGGCGTTTGTACCCACATTAGGAGTTATACCATGGCAAAAAAAGTCATTGGCTACATTAAGCTGCAGATTCCTGCAGGTAAAGCCAACCCAAGTCCACCAGTTGGTCCAGCATTGGGTCAACGCGGTTTGAATATTATGGAATTCTGTAAGGCATTTAATGCCGCAACGCAAGGCGTAGAGCCTGGCTTGCCAATCCCAGTCGTCATTACGGCGTTTGCTGATAAGAGCTTTACTTTTGTAATGAAGTCTCCTCCGGCAACTATTTTAATCAAAAAAGCAGCTGGCATAACCAAAGGTTCACCACGCCCACATACTGATAAGGTAGGTAAAATCACCCGTGCGCAGGCTGAAGAAATTGTAAATACCAAGCGTGCTGATCTATCTGCAGCTGATATGGATGCTGCAGTGCGTACTATTGCAGGTAGTGCACGTAGTATGGGTATTGAAGTGGAGGGTGTATAACATGGCAAAAAGAATTAACGCACTACGTGCAAAAGTAGACCGTAATAAATTATATCCAGTCACTGAAGGTTTGAATTTAGTGAAAGAAAATGCGACGGCGAAATTTAATGAGTCTGTTGATGCCGTGATCAATTTAGGTATTGATGCGCGTAAATCTGATCAATTGGTTCGTGGCGCCATCGTATTGCCAAATGGTACAGGCAAAACAACGCGCGTTGCAGTGTTCGCGCAGGGTGCGCAAGCTGAGGCTGCAAAAGCTGCTGGTGCAGACATCGTTGGTTTTGAAGACTTGGCTGAGCAAGTTAAAGCTGGCGTGATGGATTTTGATGTAGTGATCGCGACACCGGATGCGATGCGTATCGTGGGTGCTTTAGGTCAAATCTTAGGTCCACGCGGTCTAATGCCTAACCCAAAAGTTGGTACTGTGACGCCAGATGCTGCGACAGCGGTTAAAAATGCAAAAGCTGGTCAAGTGCAATATCGTACAGATAAAGGCGGCATTGTGCATTGTACAATTGGCCGTGCTTCATTCACCGTTGAGCAATTGCAAGGCAATTTAGTTGCTCTGGTTGATGCTTTAAGTAAAGCTAAACCAGCTGCAAGTAAAGGTGTTTACCTGAAAAAGCTATCAATATCTAGCACCATGGGTGCTGGTGTACGTGTTGATCAAGCGAGCTTGGCTGTTTAAGATCGCATAAATAATAGAATGAGGAGCGAAGCGAATATCTTGCTTCACTCACAAAAGGCTTTGGGCTCATTGCATTTGTTTACTATTTATTTAGTTTATAAATGTAGTGAGGTTATCAAAGACCGTAGGTGTCTGTAAGGATTTAATCTAAATTTTTTCAATATGGGTGATAAAGCGCTGATTGCTTTGTTCTCTGTCTTCAAAGAGTTTATGCCTACGCAGATGGCGCATCCCTAAACAGGAATACTCCTGATATAAAGGTCGCCGTAAATGTGATTTTTATAATCTTTAGGTTATAGAAGTCGATTCTGCTTTATTACTGAAGCAGAGATTTTAACGGAAGGAGAAAGACCTTGAGTCTAAATCTTACAGAAAAAAAAGCGGTAGTTGCTGAAGTTAGCGCGCAAATTGCACAAGCTCAAGCAGTTGTTCTTGCTGAGTATCGTGGTATGGGCGTGGCAAACATGACTGTATTGCGTGCGGAAGCTCGAAAAGCAGGGGTGTATTTGCGTGTATTAAAAAACACGCTAGTTCGCCGTGCTGTTGAGGGTACGCCATTTGCAGTTCTAGCAAATGAAATGGTTGGTCCGTTGGTGTTTGGTATTTCTACAGACCCAGTGGCCGCAGCAAAAGTGTTGAACAATTTTGCTAAAACGAATGATAAGTTCGTGATTAAAGCTGGCGCTGTGCCGAATCAGCTAATGGACGTTGCAGGTGTTCAAGCCTTAGCATCAACATAAAGCCGTGAGGAGTTGCTCGCCAAATTTGCACGCACGCTCAACGAAGTGCCAACTAAGTTTGCACGCGCGCTTGCAGCAGTTCGTGACGCTAAAGAAGCCGCTTAATTAAGTCACTACAAGTTCAGTAACTTTAAAATTAAGTAACTTTTAAATTAGTAACTACAAAATTAAATTTTAGGAATATTCAAATGGCAATTTCAAATGCAGATATTTTAGAAGCAGTCGGTAACATGTCAGTGTTAGATTTGACAGCATTTATTAAAGAAATCGAAGAAAAATTTGGCGTATCAGCTGCAGCAGTTGCAGTGGCTGCTTCAGCAGGTGCGGCTCCAGCTGCAGCGGCTGAGCAAACTGAATTCAGCGTGTTTATTTTAACTGCTGGTGAGCAAAAAGTTAGTGCAATTAAAGCGGTTCGTGAATTAACTGGTTTGGGCTTGAAAGAAGCTAAAGACTTAGTGGATGGCGCACCAAAAGCTGTTAAAGAAGGCGTTTCAAAAGCTGACGCTGATGCCGCGTTGAAAAAATTGATTGAAGCAGGCGCAACTGGCGAAATCAAATAATACAATTGTTAATTGTATGAATTAGGCTGACGGGAAACCGTCAGCCTTCGCCGTTTATAGCGGCTTGTAGTGTAACAAAATGTAATTGCGCTAACGCAATTGACGCTAATAACCATTCAGTTAGAAGTAACTGAGGTTAGAGGTGAAAATACTTACGTAATGGATGAATCGCAAAATAAGTATTTTAATTTCTGCCCTCAATCATTAGGAGATGCAATGAGCTATTCCTTCACCGAAAAAAAACGCCTTCGTAAAAGCTTTGCC
>JAURWJ010000030.1 GCA_030655015.1 Methylotenera sp.
CGCGGTCATGCGATAGAAAACCACAGCCAGCAGCACAGGCACTATTTCTCGCTGTTGGGTATGGGCGGGTTTATGCGCGAGATTCAGGCCGCACAGGACACGCTATTTAGTATCACTGGCGTACACCCCAAATTTTTCCGCGCGCCGGCTGGTTTGCGCAATCCATTTCTACAACCAGTGTTGAACCGTTTAGGCTTGTGCCTCGTTAGCTGGACAGTACGCGGCTTTGATACTCAGGTGAAAGATGCGGAAAAAGTAAAAAACAAACTGTTATCAGGGCTACGCCCCGGCGCCATTTTATTGCTGCACGATGGCAACGCTGCACGTACCAATGAGAGTATCCCGGTTATTCTGGCGGTCTTACCTTCTTTGCTGGATGCTACAGAGACGGCGGGTTTGCATTTTGTTACGCTACAGGAAGCCACTTTATGAATACGATTTACAATATAATTTCACACGCAGCTATACTTTATGCTGCTCACCTTTATGACCAAGCACAGAAAGCCTAGCGTTTTTCCTTGAAACCTTTATTACTCTCACACTTCACTGCTACTAGTTGCATCGGGCATGGCCTGAAGCAGACATTGGACGCCTTGCGTCACGGCAGGCAGGCGCTCAAGCCCTGTGACTTTGAAACGGTAAACCTGCCCACCTTTATTGGTGAGGTTGAAGGCGTGGATGAGGTGAACATGGCGGCCGGCATGGCTGACTATAATTGTCGCAATAATCGTCTGGCGCAACTGGGGCTGGAGCAGGATGGCTTTGCCGATGCCGTCAATACTGCGGCAGACAAGTACGGGCGTGATCGCATTGGTGTCTTCATGGGTACCAGCACCTCGGGAATTCTGGAAACGGAGCTGGCTTTCCGTGAGCGTGACCCGCTGACTGGCGCATTGCCTGCAGGGTTAATCTATAGCAAGACACAAAACACTTACTCGGTAGCAGATTTTACGCGCCAATATTTCGCGCTCAGCGGTCCCGCCGTAGCCGTGTCGTCAGCATGCTCCTCCAGCGCCAAGGTATTCAGTACGGCACGCCGCATGATAGAAGCCGGGTTGATAGACGCAGCCGTCGTAGGCGGGGTAGATACGCTATGTCTGACTACGCTGTACGGCTTCACCTCGCTGGGCCTGCTTTCTATGCAAGCCTGCCGCCCTTATGATAAAGAACGTGATGGCATCTCCATTGGGGAGGCCGCTGCTTTTGCCTTGCTGGAACGCCCATCAGAAAATATTGATGCAAAGTCCGTGCTATTACTGGGTATAGGTGAATCCAGCGATGCCTATCACATGTCGTCACCCCACCCAGAGGGGCTGGGTGCGCGCATGGCTATGCAGCAGGCGCTACAGAGCGCTGGCTTGAGGCCGACCGATATTGATTACATTAACCTGCACGGCACAGCCACGCCAAGCAATGACGTAGCCGAAGCCAAAGGTGTTTCAGCCGTGTTTGGCCATGACACGCCATGTAGCTCGACCAAGGGCGCCACAGGGCATACTTTGGGTGCTGCTGGCGCGGTTGAGGCGGTCATTTGCGCCCTTGCCCTGCAACATGGACTTATTCCCGGCGGCCTTAACACGCGCGAGGCAGATTCGGTGCTGAAACTGAATTATCAATTGCAAAATCGCGACCAAGTGCTAACGCGCGTCATGAGTAACTCTTTTGGTTTTGGTGGCACCAATTGCAGTTTGATTTTTGGCTTGGCTCAAGGTGGCCTAGAACAATCAGGAGCGCCGTCGTCATGACAACGCAATTGACTGCTTACATTGAAGGCATCGGCCTGCTAGGTCCAGGCATCTCTGACTGGGCCAGCGCGCGTGCGGTACTGACCGCCGAGCAGCCTTACTTTTCTTCAAAAACTGTAATACCTGCGCCGGAGTTATTACCAGCGGCAGAGCGCAGGCGTGCCAGTGATATCGTCAAGTTGACGTTGGCAACCTCGCTGGAGGCGATTGCGGCCGCTGGCTTGGAGGCGGCAAGTTTGCCCAGCGTATTTTCGTTTTCCAATGGCGATGGACTTAACTGCCACACCATCTGTGAAATGCTGGCATCAGATGACCGGCAAATCTCCCCCACGCGTTTTCATAACTCCGTGCATAACGCCGCCGCTGGTTACTGGAGCATTGCCACCGGAGCCATGGCGACCTCGTCGGTACTATGCGCCTTTGACGCCAGCTTTGGTGCGGGGTTGCTGGATGCACTGACGCAGGTGGTGGTTGATGGGACGCGTTGTATTTTAATGGCAAGTGATACGCCGTACCCCGAACCGATGTTCAGCAACCGATCTATTCCTGATAATTTTGGTATCGCACTGGTGTTTGCACCGCAAGCTAGCCCAAAAACCATCGCCCAGATCAAGGTCAGCATCACCCATGATGAGGCCTGTAAATTTAACGATGCCGCGCTGGAAACTTTGCGCATGGCGATTCCCGCCGCGCGCGGCCTGCCCTTGCTGCAAGCTATTGCTCAGCAGAAAAACCGCCGCGTAGTGCTGGATTATCTTGATAACATACGTTTGGCCATCGAGGTCAGCCCATGCTAGATAAGGCGTTGCACAATATCAGGTTAGGCCATCCTCATCTAAACCATGCTTGGATTGCAGCCCATATTCCGCATCAGGGCAACATGTGCCTGCTGGACAAGGTAGAAACTTGGAATCAGGAAAAAATTGTATGCAGCGCCAGCAGTCATCATGCTGTTGATAATCCTTTGCGCGCTCACGACCAGCTCGGCATCGCCTCCGGCATCGAATATGCGGCACAGGCCATGGCGGTCCATGGTGCCTTGCTGGCACCCGCCGACAGCGAGCGGCCACGCGTGGGCTATCTGGTCAGCGTACGCGGGGTGATGATGACGGCGACGCGGCTGGATGACATTCAGGCAGATTTGTTGATAACCGCCAGTTGTATCATGAGTAGCGAAAACAATATTCTGTATCAGTTTCGCATTAACGCAGACGACAAACTGCTGCTGGAAGGGCGCGCCGCTGTGGTATTGAATGCGGATGCCTTGGCAGTTAACTTAGGAAATAACGCATGAAAAGAGCTTTAGTCACAGGCGGTAGCGGCGGCATAGGTGCCGCCATTAGTCGCCGCCTTGCCGCCGACGGCTGTCATGTTTATATTCATGCTAATCAAGGCATCGCAGTCGCGCAACAACTGGCAGCGGAAATTTGTGCCGCAGGCGGCAGTGCAGAGGCGTTGCAATTTGATGTCACCGATAGCGCCGTTGTGAGCGCTATACTTGGCCCGCTGGTGGAAGATGAGCCTATCCAGATTCTAGTCAACAATGCCGGCATCCATGATGATGCGGTATTCCCCGGCATGCGCCCTGAGCAGTGGCACCGGGTAATCGACGTATCTGTGAATGGATTTTTCAATGTGACGCAGCCGCTGATGATGCCGATGATACGTAGCCGCTGGGGACGCATCATCAACGTATCTTCTATCGCCGGCATCACCGGCAATCGCGGCCAGACCAACTACTCTGCAGCCAAGGGTGCGTTGAATGCCGCCACAAAATCGTTAGCGCAAGAAGTTGCCAGCAGGGGTATTACCGTTAACGCCGTAGCACCGGGGATTATTGATACCGCCATGAGTGAATCCTCGTTTGATGCTCAGGCTATCGCCAATATGGTACCCATGAAGCGCGCCGGCACACCGGCTGAAGTGGCGGACTTGGTTAGCTTTCTTGCTTCCACTCAAGCGACTTATATCACGGGGCAGATTATTTCGATTAATGGCGGCATGATCTAGCGCTGGGCGAACGTGCGAGTGCTTAATAACTATCAAATAGTTGTGGATTGTCAGGATGGGTAGTATGGCTTGTTATGACCCTAGTGCGTACGCGACCGTTCAACAGTTACTAATCGGATGCACGCACCCGATTAGTTATTAAGTAGCGCTGCTATAAAGTAATAAGGCATAAACCGAGAGCATTCCTGTTGTGACATCAGGTACGTTTGCAATGCTCAGCTTAATTTATTGATAATTGCGATCCCGATCGCGCTCCTGCTCTTGCCCACGGTTCGGCTCACGTGCGGTATCTTGGCCTTGCTGCCGTTCGTCTCTAACCTGTGACCTTGGCTTCTGCTGCTCACGCTGAGTTGCCCCTGCCCCTGACTGTGGTTGCTGTCTAGAATCTCGAACTTCCGGGCGTCCTTGTTGTGGCGAGGCTGGGGTTGATCTCTGGATGTCCATGCCTCCCTTTTGCGGTGGCTGTGCGCGTGTGGCATCTGGGCTATCGTGCTGACGCGGTGCAGCCTGCGGCTGGGGCGCAGAGCGTTGCATATCCTGTTGCCTAGAACCTCTCTCGTCAGGTGCAACCCGCTTTTCCTGCTGGGAGTTTCTCTGCTGAGCGGGTACTCTTGGTGCCGTCCGCTCTTGATAGCGCTGTTGCACTACTGGATCACGCGGCTGGTAACGGTAATTCTGTTGGTGCAACTCCTGTTGCCGCCCCACCTGTTGGGGATATCGATCTCCTGAATATTGCCGCTGGTAGCTAGGCCGCGGTGCTGGTGGCGGAGCAGAGCGACGATCCCATTTATCCCAGCCACGTCTATGTTGTTCCCAATCGCGTCCCCAATGATTCCCCCAGCGTGGCGGTGCGTCTGACTGCCAGCCGATAAAGTAGGCGGGCGGATGGCGATAGTAGCGCACAGGGATGCGCAGGATGAACACGGGGACAATCTCTGGAGCAACAACCCACCAAGGCCCGTTGTACCATTCACTCGCATACCAATAATCATCTTGGTAAACCCAGTACAACCCGTCGTAAAAAAAGAAGTTCGCTTGCAGTCGTGGCGCATAGTAAACAGGGTAACCAGGTACAACAACGAGTTGCGGATATGCAGGCACGTTGATGCCTATGCTGACGTGCGGCAGTCCAATGCCGATGCTTACCTGCATATCAGCAGAAGCGGCCGGGGACAGTAGCATTCCAATTAACATCAATATGTTGCGAATTTTCAGCATTTTATGACCTCCACTTCGGTAATCAAGCGTCATGGATATCAACGGAAAGCGACGCCAGATCTAACTAGCCACAGGATACCAAGACTTGTTCAGGAAGACCCGTTTGGTATTGCACCTAAAAACATAGGTGCAATACCAGTTAATCTCGCTTTTTAGACTCTAAGCTAAATATTTAATAATTGTCTGTACGTGCGCACACGTAGTGGGTGACAGAAAATTTACGCTATGTCAGCTTTCTCTGGTCAACTTGAGTATTCCAGTCAAAAAGGCCCCCAAGAATTATTTCAAAAGAGCCACTAAACTACCAAACATCGGCAGAAAGATTTGCCCAATCTGTTGCGTCGACCAGTTGAATTTAAGGACATTAACCGCTATTCCCAATGCAGGTAAGCTCAGCTAAATCGATGCGTTCCTTATGTTTTAAGTTAGAATCACACCCACTATGAAAAACATTTCACAACGATGTCTAATAGCATTTGCATCTATTACTTATGTAGATTTGGCTTGTGCAATAGACCTCCAACCTGGCGAAATCCGCGCACCAAAAGCAGGGCTCAACATTGTGCAATTATCTTACCAAGTTAGCGAACGTGGCAATAAATATACGTATGGCGATAAGCAGGCTGGTGAGCCAGAAATTCATGCCGCGCAGTTTCAAGTACGTGTTGGACGGTCATTTGAAATAGCGGACTCCCCAGCACTGTTTTATGTGCAAACGCCGATGGGTTATACGCATCCCGATGGCGCACTGTCAAAAATACCGTCTGCGCGAGAAGGTGATTCAGGTGTCGGCGATACTAGTTTCTTACTGGCTATTTGGCCGTATGCTAATCGTGAAAAGAAAACTTACTTTGCTTTGGGTGCGTATCTCACATTGCCTACAGGCAGTTATAGCAATGATCGCCGCTTTGCTTTCCAGAATATGGGGCAGAATCGCTACAGTTCAGCATTGCAAACAGGCTATCAAGCACCAATTGTCGGCGCGCTAAGTTGGCAGGGGGCAATAGATGCAGTATGGTTTGGCGACAATAATGACCGTGGGCCCACGCATGCAACGTATTCACAAAAAGTGCTATATACAGGCCAGACAGGTTTACGCTATGACTTCAACTCTAGTTATGCCGTGGGAGCGACTTATTTCTATACGACTGGTGGTGAAACAAGTCTCAATGGTGTCAATCAAGATGATGTGACTCGTTTACGGCGCTATCAGTTAACCGGCATAGCCAACTACGCTTTTGGGCGCATTACCTTGCAATATGGTGGGGACATCAAAACAGAAAACGGCTTTATTGAAGATAGCCGCTGGATTCTGCGCTACACCAAGCCGTTTTAATCTGTACTGTCGTCAGTAACTAGTTTAATCAGTGTTTTAAAATCAAGCGCCAAGCACGCATTCATGGCAACGTCACAGTAGTCACGGTATTCTGGATGCTCAGCTCTGAATTTATTTAGCCAATCGCCGATATCTGTTACAGCGCCATTATCGATCATAGCTTTGAGCGGTGAAAGCATTTCAAGTGGAGGCTTGATAAGAGTATTCTCAGCTTTAATGCAGCTTGATGAATGATCGGTTTGCCATTCGATAGCCAGCACTTCACTGATATCTGCAAGTAAGGCATCAATATCGAACGGCTTGAGATGAATAAAGCTGAACTGGAACTGGTCGGGTAAATGCTCTGGCCGTTTTGGTGGCGCGGCGGATAGTAAGATGACGGGAACCTTTTTCACCCACCAATCCTGCAAAACGTTCCAGCCGTCGCCATGCGCCATAAACTGGTCGCTGACCACCAAGTCCACCTGATCGCCAAGGTATTGCTTAGCATCATTGGCGGAGCTTGCAATAAGAACCTTGAATCCAAAATTGACCAGCAACAACCTTAAAAGATTTTGGTTGTTAAGGTCATCATCGACCAATAGCACGGTGTACGTTTTGGTCAGGCTACGGCCATTAAATTGCGCATGGCTTGCAACGTTACTTGCCAGCGCACATTGGATGCTAAAGCTGAATACGCTACCTTTGCCAAGCTTGCTGTCGATGTGGATTTGACTACCCATCAGTCCAAGAAGCTGCTGTACGATCGCAAGCCCCATTCCATTGCCATCAATGCCGCTGGATTTACCTACTGCCCCGCGCACAAACGGCTGTAATATCGTCTCGAATTCATTTGGCGCAATGCCGGCTCCAGTGTCCTGAACAGAAAAGTTTAACTGGCAGTATGTGTTATCAATCAGACTAGATTCGCAAAGTAAGGTAATTTGCCCATGGTCAGTATAACGATTCGCGTTTGATAGTAAATTATCCAGCACCTGACGCAGGCGACGCTCGTCGATGATGATAGCCACAGGCATTTCACCTTTTTTAATCATCTGAAAGCGATTGCTGCCATGCTGTACCATCATTGCTGTTGTTTGTTCAAGCATAGATAAGAAGCTAAACCAGTTGATTGGCTCAGGCTCAAGTTGCAGTTGGCCGGCCTCGCCACGTGAATGCTCAAGAATCTCGTCAATCATGCTGAGTAAATGGCGACCGCTACGTTTAATTTCAGCAGCACTGTCCTTGGCCGTGGAGTTCTGGATGCCGCGCTCTTGTAGCTCTGCATAACCTAATATCGTGTTAAGCGGACTGCGGAATTCATGGCTCATTTTTGCCATAAAACTTATCCTGGCAGCCACATCTGCACGTGATTGAATAAAGGCTTCGTGGAACTCTTCCGAGCGCTTGAGCGTGCCAGCCAGAATAAGCGGCGTAGTGAATAAAAAATACCAAGAGAAACCAAACGACTGAACAATTGAGTAAGAAAAAACACCGTACGCGACCAAGGCTCGATAAACCAGCATGAGCATCAGAATACAGAAACTCACCACTAGATAACTCGCTGAACGGTAGCCGCCACGCCAAGCCAAGACGAATAATCCGAGGCAACTTGAAATCATGCCAATCACTGCCAGCGGCAGAGTTTGTATCGCCTCGCCGTAATTGAAAAAGCAGGCCCAAAGCGTGGAGAGTAAAATGCCTATTGTTGAAAGTATTAATAGGCGGTTCAACGTGCCCTGGTAGTTGTGAATTTCTAGAAAACTGCGAACGAACAAGGTAAAGAAAATCAGTGTTAGACCAATGAATATCGCTTGAATTTCTAAAGGGAATGGCAGGGTATCTGGCCACAAATAAGCTTGCAATACACCGGTGTAACCCATATCCTGAAAAATCTCAAAAAACAAGGTTGCACCGAAATACAGGTAAGTTCTATCCCTAAGCTTGTAGAACACCATCAGGGTGAACACGGTCGCTAACATTAATCCGCCCAAAGCCAGCACCTGAAAAAGTTCTTTGCCTTGCTGGTAACGAAGCTGTGCAATCGGCTCCCACAGCGTGGCCTCAAGGTGGATAGCGCTTTCGGAAACCACGCGGAGGTAATAGATTCCACTTTCACCTGATGCCAAAGTGATTGGCAGCATCGGATGCGTTGAAGCAATCGGCCGCTTTGAAGTAGGCACGCTCATGCCTGTATCAGTACGGTGCCAGCTTCCATCGGCATTCGCTTGATACAGCGATAAAAGCTGCAAACGTGGGTGCCCAATCTGAAGCCAACGTTCAATCTCATGGGTGCTAGGGTTGGTGAGGGTAAAGCGCAGCCAAAAGGCATCCCGACTAATGCCTCTAGCTAAGGCTTTTTGAGAGGTGCTGCTGAACTGGCATTGACCTGAAACGATTTGCTCAATATTTACGCTAGGCTTGCTTTGACACCACGCTATTTGTGGTGACAGGCTTAATGAGGATTCATGATTAACACTAATGGCTGATAATGCAGGCGGTGACCACAAACCAAGTAGCAACACGCCGAAGCAAAACAAGCAATGGCAAGTTAAGCGCATAGGTGTTAATCGAACACCACATCAATGGACAGCTCTTTGAGCTGCTGCTGTTTGCGTAGCTCACGTGGCGAGCAACCAAAACGCTCCTTAAAAGCCGTTGAAAAAGAAGCCGCACTACCATAACCCAAATGATCTGCGATGCTTAGCAGACTCGTTTCGGTTTGCGTTACTAATTCACGCGCCAGCCTCAAACGCTCTTCACGAATCCAGCCAAATATCGGCATACCAAAACTCGCCTGAAAAGCCTGATTAAGGCGCTTTTCATTAGTGCCTAAAAGTTTAGCCAGTGCCTCTGGCGACGGGGGAATGCGTAAATGCTCCCGCAAATATTGCGTGCTCATGCGGGTCAGCGCGGCATCCTTATGGTTATCTTGGCTGTCTATTGGGGTCGCTAAATCACCGGATTTTTCAGCAATCTGAGCTTTCATCCGGCGAACCATATCCAGATGCACCTCCACTTTGGCGATGACTTCTTCTTCGCTGAAAGGTTTGCCGATAAAATCCACTGCGCCAAGCGCAAGCCCTTCCAGCCGACTTTCAAGATCACTTTTTGCACTCAAGAAAATCACTGGAGTATAACGAGTGGCTTCCTGATTTTTTAGCATCCGGCACGTAGCATAACCATCCAATTTAGGCATGACAACATCAAGCAAAATCAGATCAGGACTCTGTAGTATGGCTTTTTCAACACCCTCTCGACCATTAAAAGCCACCGATATTCGCATATTGCGTGACGACATCATGGATATCAGCAACTGAAGATCAACTGTCGAATCATCAATGAGCAAAACCTTGGGGTTTTCTATCGGATATTCTCTAGCATTTAAATGTGAATTGAGTAGCATAACCGTAAGAATATCAATTAAGTTCCCACAAAAACACATATTGAGAAATATATTCTGCCAATTGAAAGTTTCATCCTCTACAGATAAAGAGTCGCTTGTAATTTAGCTGGACAATAGAAAGAAATCGTAATTGGTACATTAAAAGTGAGCAACTGCCATGAATAAAATCTTTCGTTCAATATGGAACCACGCACGCCAAAGCTTTGTTGTGGTGGGTGAAACGGCTAAATCGCATACCAAAGCCAAGTCTAGCCGCGCAGCCATCATATTGTCGGCAGGCTCATTTTTATTGGTGAGTGCAACAGCATTCGCCTCCGACCTCCCTACGGGCGGAGAAGTTGTAGGTGGCTCAGGCAGCATTGCTACCAATGGCAACACCATGACGATCAACCAATCTACCACAAAATTGGCCATAGACTGGCAAAGCTTCAGCATCGGTCAGGGCAATACGGTTAATTTTGTTCAGCCTTCCGCCAGCAGCGTGGCGCTGAATCGCGTGCTGGGGGCTGATGTTTCTGTCATTCAAGGCGCACTCAACGCTAATGGCCAAGTATTTTTAATCAACCCCAACGGCGTGCTGTTTACGCCTACAGCACAAATTAACGTCGGCGGCATCGTCGCCTCTACGCTCAACATGAGCACCGCTGATTTTATGGCGGGCAATTACAAGTTTGAAGGCACCAGCAGTAACGCCATCATCAACCAAGGCAACATCACCGCCGTGGGCGATGGTAATGGCGGAGGCACCATTGCCTTAATCGCCGCCAAAATCACCAACACGGGCAGTCTAACGGCCAATAAAGGCAATGTGTTACTCGGTGCTGGCAGCAAAGTCACGCTTGATCTCGGCGGCCCAGTCAAGCTGCAAGTCACCCAAGGGCAGATTGACGCCTTAATTGAATCCGGCGGCGCGATTAAAGCCGATGGTGGCACGATATTGCTCACGGCAAAAGCCGCAGGTGATTTAGCGATTAGCGTCATCAACCATACCGGCATTATCGAAGCACAAACATTAAGTACTGGAGAAAAAGGCCAGATCACCCTGCTGGGCGAGGGCGAGCTGATTACCGTTAACGGCAAGCTTGACGCCTCCGCCCCCAATGGCGGGGTGGGCGGGCGCATTGTGGCTACGGGAAAGCGGGTGCTGATTGATAATGCCGCGCATTTGACGGCCAGCGGCAAAAACGGCGGCGGTGAGGTGCTGGTGGGCGGCAGTTGGCAGAACAGCGACTCCAGCGTGTATCAGGCCACCGGCACCATCGTCGCCCCCAATGCGAAGCTGGAAGCCAGCGCGATTGACAACGGCAATGGCGGCACCGTGGTGGCATGGTCGGATATTCACAACCCAGATTCCGTTACCCGTGCTTATGGGTCGTTTGAAGCCAAAGGTGGAGTGAATGGTGGTGATGGCGGGAGAATCGAGACATCTGGTTATTACCTCGATGTAAATCAGATTCAACCCACTACGGATGCGCCAAAAGGAAATAAGGGTTTATGGTTGCTAGATCCTGTTGGTATTACGATTTCAAATGCAGCCAATAATTTTCCCGGTTCCGAATGGAATGGGACTACATCCTTTTATAATACAAGCAATGATACTGTTATTAATACAAGTGACTTAGTTAACTGGGTTCAAGCTAATAATTTATTTGTTCAGACCACAGGCTATTTAACCGTTGCCAGTCCTATAAGCTATTCTAGTTCAAACTATTTAATATTAATGGCTGCCGGTTCATTATCAGTCAATGCCAATATTACAAACAGCTCTAACGGATATATACGTCTTATTACCACAGAAGGTTACAGCGGTTCAATTAGCGGCTCAGGTAACATTTCAACTGGTGGGATATTCAAGGTGCAAGGTAGTTTAGGCAATACCACAGGCAGCTTGAGCGGCACAATAACTGCCTCTGAGATAGAGCTGATGTCTATCCAGTACACGTTTCAAAATAATACGGTAACGTTAAGCAATAATCTCATCACTTTTGCCGGTACTAATCCTGTTGCAATTATAAACACCGCTTCACAACTTAGCACCAAGACATTTAGCGGTAGTGGCTTAGTAAGGCTAAACACAAATGCCACCATAGGAGGACTTAGCAGTATCTGGAAACTTGATACGAGTTTTTACACTGCGACAATATCAGGTTCTGGTGGAAGTGGTGTTAGTTCTATTGAAGGTAGTGGCGCAGTTGTTCTAACCACTTCGCAAAACTTTAATTATTGGGGTAGTTACTCTGGTAGTGTTACCGTTAATAGCGGTGGTTCAACATCATTGTCGGCTGAGACCTATACTCAGTCAATCACAGTTAACTCGGGCGGAACCCTCGGTACTTCAGGTGCAGTAAATCTAAACGGTAGTTTGACTTTAAATGGTGGGACGCTGAATATTAATTCAGGCTCAACTTTAACACTCAATAGATCTTCAAACTTGGCTATAAATAGTGCTGTGAATGGACAGGGTAACTTAAATCTTAATGCTTCAAGCGGAAATCCAGTCTATACATTCAATGGAGATGGTTCACTTCAAGGAACTGTTACCATTGGTTCTGGTGCTATCGCAACCTTGAATCATGCTAATGCTTTTGGTAGTACAGGAGCGGTTACGGTTAACTCAGGCGGTACACTTAATATTGGTAATGGTGTCACAACCAATGCAGGTAAAAGCATTTACCTAAACGGTACGGGTGTGGGCGGATTGGGTGCACTTCGTGTCGATAGTGGTCTTGGAACTTTTGGTGGAAACATCACATTAGGTAGTGACACAACTATCGGGGCATCTAGCACCGGGTTAACACTGGGTGGAACGGTAAACGGTGCTTATGCCCTCACAGCAAATAGCTCAGGAACAGTGACTTTTAATGGTGTAGTCGGTGGTTCATCACCTTTGACCTCTATCACGACTAATTCTGGTGGTACTACCGTCATCAACAACAACATCAGTACCACGGGTGCTCAAAACTACGGTGACTATGTTTCTATAACAGGGGCAAGAACGCTGATTGCCGATAATGGACAATTCAACTTCACCGGTAGTGCATCATCTAACAACAATAATCTGATATTGCAAGGTGGATGGACTAATTTCTCATTGAGTGGGAATGTTGCGACAGGAAGTGGCTGGCTTCATCTTAAAAATCCTGGCACAACAGGGACACTTTCAAGTTCAGGATACTTAAGTGGTAGTGGACTCTTGACCCAAAATTTCGCTACAGTCAACCTGACCGGTGCCAATAACTTCGCCACGATTGCAGCGAACAACATCGGCACGGCATTCAACTACGTCGATGCGGATGCGCTGACCATTGGTACGGTCAACAGTGTTTCTGGTTTGGCCTTGGGTAACGCAAAGATCAATGTCGCAACAACCTCAGGCGATTTAACTGTCGCAAACAATGTCACGACGACCGATGCGACAACCACGGCCATCACCCTCACCGCTGGCAGAAGCATGGCGGCGGGAAATAATGCAGGCGGGGATATCAAGTTCAGCGGCACGCCAACCATCAGTGCCGGCGCTAACGGCATCGTTCGGCTGTTTTCAGGCAAAGTCGATAACGTTACCTTCCCGACAGACGGTGCTTACCAGATAAAATACGGCGCTAATGAAAGCACGACATTCGCCCCGGCGCTGGAAGCTGGAAAGAAATACATTATCTATCGCGAAATTCCGTACAACTTTGGCACAGCCATCTTGAAAGTGGATACCGACGGCAACGTTGAATTGGTGTCATCAGGTGGAGCCTATGCCAACCAGACCTATGGAGATGTGCTGATTCTGAGCGCCACCATTTCGACGGGCGCATCGGGCGAGTTGCTCAATGGCTCAAGTGAAGTGGTTTGGTATCTGGGCAACGATCCATTGCTCACCAATGCAAATGCAAATGCTAAGCTAAATTTGAGTGCTTGCGCTGGCTTGACCAGTTGCACCCTTGAATACACCCTGGATGCGAGCACTCTGAATGCCGGCACCTACAGCAACTTGAAATATGTTTTCAGCGTGTCGAATACAGGTGCAACCTACGATAGCCTGACGCTTGACCCAAAGGCCTTGACGCTGAATAACTTCACAGCGGTCAACAAGGTTTACGATGGAAATGTCACAGCAGGATTCAGCGCTGACATTGTTGGGCGAGTGGGTGACGATACGTTGAATTTGACGGCTACTTTCGCCGATAAGAATGTCGGAGCCAGCAAGACGGTCACTGCGGCAATTTCCAATGGCAATTACACCCTTTCGCCGACCACAGCGTTAGCAGATATCAATCGCCTGAATTCTGTCGCCTGGACTGGTGGCACTACCGGCAACTGGTTTGACCCAGCCAACTGGGCAGCTGGTGCTGTGCCTGACGTGGCCAATGTGGCCAACGTGGTGATTCCTGATGGCGTGAACGTGAGCTTTGACAGTGCAGGCACAGTGGTTGCACCTGCACAAACCGGCGCCGTCAGTGTGGATAGCATTTCCATGCCGAATGGTGAAACTTCGGCCGCACTCAGCTTGGTCGGAGGCCAGTTGAATGTTGCCAGCAGCCTCAATCTTGGCAGCTTCATCCAGAGTGGCGGTGCACTCGTCAATAACGGCATCTTCGAGGTGGCTAGTTTTAGTCAGTCCGCTGGTACTTTTAATGGGTCAGGCTCACTGACCGTCAGCAATAGCTTTAGCCAAACCAGTGATGGGCTACTTTCTCCGCTTGGAGCTGTCAACATCACGCAAGCCTCGGGCTCCTTGACCTGGATGAATATCAGCACTGGCGGAGACCTGACCTTATCCAGTCTTGCCAATGCAATTGCTTTCGGTGCTACCACAGTGGGTGGGGACTTGTCAGCCAGTACTCATGCAGGAGTGACACAAACCCAAGCCATCTCTGTGACTGGTACCAGTACCTTTATTGCAGACGCTGAAGCCAACCAGGATGCGATTCTAAACCACACCAGTAACGATTTTGGCGGTGCTGTCTCGTTTAGTGGTTTGAATGCAGGAGGGTGGCGGAACATCAGCCTGGCCGACGCCAACGGCATCGAACTGGGCAACGTCACTGCCACAGGCACGCTGGGCGTGAGCGCAGAAGACGACATCAGTCAAACCAGCAGCAGCGTTATCGCTACCACTGGCGCAACAACCTTGACTTCAATCAACGGCAATATCGTGCTAGACGGGCTAAATAATACATTTACGGGTCCAGTGAGTGCGACAGGTGTCGATATCACTCTTGTTGCTGTTAATGCACTTGATGTGACCTTAACTGCTACGGGCAATAGCATGCTAACAGCAGGTGGAGATCTTAAGATTAGTGGTGAAACCAATAATTTGAGTACAATCACTACGAATGGCGGAAATACTACATTTGGCGCAACGACGATTGCTGGAAATCTAGATGTCATCAGTGCTGGCACAGTCACGCAAACAGGTGCATTAGGTATTACTGGGACAGCTACATTAGAATCACCTTCTAAAATAGATCTGTCTAATCCAAGCAATACATTTGGCGGCACAATTAAGGCAGATTCCCCTAACAGTACGTTGGCGGGTGCTGGCGCTCCTTCTGTTGGTCCGTTAGTTGGGGCAATTTCAGGTGCGCAACAAATTGCATTATTACCTAACTGGTCACCTTTATTGACGATCTTTACTTCTGACAGCTCTGATGTAAACTTGGCTAGTCTAGCCGCTACTCGGCCATCTATCAGTGTTACTGGCTTTAAAGTCGTTGAAGTGGATCTTGAAAATATTGACAGAAACGCTGATGGAACGGCTAGGAGTGATGAGGTTGACCGTGCTGTAGGTGCCTTAATCAGAACAGCGATGAATGACAAAACAGTCGGATCACCAGTGTTTCTTGTGCTAGATAAAGGCATTAAAATGCCAGAAGACGACGATGATGATAATGTCCGCAGAAAAGTTAACAGTAAATAACTCAGGTTAGCCAAGACAAGTTAACTTGTAAGCTTAACCCGGATGTTTCATAAATTGCTACGCGATGATCGCGCGAATTTATGAAACATCCGGGTTGAAGTAAGTTCAATAGAGGTTATTAAATAGGAGTAGTCATCAATCGTATGAAACACAACACTTTAAACCAAGTAGCAGCCGTTTTATTATGCATGGTGACTACCAATGTCCTCGCTGCGGAAGATGATGTTAAAACACAATTAGCTAAACCTTACGTTACGGTGAATGGTGTTGCTCAGCCTAGCGCTCGTGCTGAAATCATGTTGCGCGAGCAATTAGGACGTGGTGTTTCAGATAGTAAGGAGTTGCGTGATGGTGTGCGTGACTTGCTAATCAACCAATCACTAATGGAACAAGAGGCACGTAAAGCTGGCCTTGATAAAGCCCCCTTGGTACAGGCACAAATCGACTTGGCGCAACAAAATATCTTAGCGCAAACCTGGCAACAAAAAGTGCTGAGTGAAGTCACTATTATGGATGATGAAATCAAAGCGGAATATGATAAGCAGATTGCCCGCTTAGGTGATAAAGAATATCTCATTCGTCATTTATTGGTTGCAGATGAGTCTATCGCTAAACTCCTTATTGAAAAGCTACAATCAGGTAGCAAAATGGCTGACCTTGCCAAAGACTACTCACGGGATGCTACCACCAAAGACAAAGGTGGATTAACGGACTGGACGAGCATGGTGAACTTTTTACCGCCCATCGCAGATGTGTTGCCTAAGTTAACGAAAGGTAAATTTACGCAGCAAGCGGTTCAATCCAACCTGGGCTGGCACATCTTGCAATTAGAAGACACACGCCCATTCAAAGCGCCAGCGCTCGAAACACTCAAACCACAGCTTACGCAGATTATTGCAAGACGTATGCTGGAAGCACGTCTTTTAAAACTCAAAAACGCGGCTAAGATACAATAGCGCACTTAACTGTTAGCACAATTGATTATATGACACACTTTAAACAACACCGATTATCTTTTGTACTCATGTCTGCGGGTTTGATTACGTCAAGTTTTGCCTTCGCAGCAAATCCTCCCGATGCGGGCCAAACATTGCAAGAGGTGGCACCAACACTAGAAGCACCGCGTGTTTCTCCTGAAATTAACATAGAAGCGCCGGCGCTGACGGAAGTTTTACCCGGCGGCGCCAGCGTTACATTGCAATCGATTACCATTAAAGGCAATACACTTTTTAACGAAAGTGTATTGAAGGCGGTGCTTGGTGACGTGGTCGGTAAAACTTATGATATGGCTGGTCTTAAAAGTATCGCTAATCAAATCACTAGTTACTACCGCAATAACGGTTATCCATTTGCACATGCTTATATCCCTGCACAGCCAATCAATGAAGGTGCGCTACGGATTGAAATCCTTGAAGGCCAGTATGGGCAAGTACAAGCCGTAGGAGATGACACGATCATCTCACAAGCTGGTAAGTTTCTGTCAGCACTGGTTTCTGGCAAAGTTATTCAAAGCAAGTCATTAGAACGTGCGGCATTGATCGTGGATGATCTACCCGGTATTCGTGCAGTACCCATTATTCGCCCTGGCCAAGAAGTAGGAACAGGCGATTTGGATGTGCAAATTGAACGAGATGGTCGCTTTGGTGGCGATGTTGGGCTAGATAACCATGGTAATAGATTTACTGGTCGAAGCCGCGCTAAAGTGAATCTTAATGCCGACAGCCCATTCATGATGGGAGATCGAATTACCATTAACAGCCTCTACTCTGAAGAAGATATGTGGCAAGGCTCACTGGGGTATAGTTTGCCGCTAGGCGGAAGTGGTCTGCGCGGTAATGCTAGGTATTCACATTCTTACTACGAGCTTGCTAAAGATTACGCTAACTTACAAGCGCACGGTACCGCTAAGGTAACTAGCTTGGGCTTGAGCTATCCTCTTGTTCGTTCGCAAAAAGCAAATCTCACACTAGCCGCAACCTATCAGCACAAAAAACTGAACGATCAACAGGATGTGGCCAGTACCAGTAAAAATAAATTTAGCAATAGTCTTCCAGTTACTATGAGCTTCGATCTGCGTGACGGTTTAGCAGGGGGTGGTGTTACTTATGGCAATGTCAGTTGGACGCATGGCGTTCTTAATTTAGATAAGGAGCTGAACGCCATCGATCGACTCACCGCAAAAACAAACGGTGATTTTGATAAGCTCAACATCGATATTGCACGACAACAAGCATTACCCGCAAACTTCACGCTATATAGTCGGGTTTCAGCACAGTTGACCACAGACAACTTGGACTCATCAGAAGACTTTGGTTTAGGCGGCGCGAATGGCGTGCGTGCCTACCCGAGCGGTGAAGGTTATGGTGATGAGGGTTGGTTGGCTCAGGTTGAACTACGTTACAGCGCGACGTTAGCCAATGCAGTGACGCTAAGTCCTTACGCTTTTTATGACAGCGGCAGTGTTCGCATTAACCACAAGACTTGGGATAAAGCTGAGAACACACGTAGTGTTACTGGTACTGGGTTGGGTTTGCGTGCCTATTACAAAGATTTTAACGCAGATGCGAGCTTTGCTTGGCGCGCCTATGGCGGAGTCCCTCAATCTGATACGAAGCAATATCAACCGATAGTATGGGTGAATGCAGGGTACAAGTTTTAACACTACATTTTAGGGAACTTACGGATAGGGTCGACTGTTGTCGGTGTGTCTTTGTAACTGACAGGCAGCTTTGGGGCTTGGATTTAGCCGCCATACGCTATAAAGTGAGAATGCTTTTTTAGGTCAAAACCTACCTGATGAAAAACTTAATAAATTACCAACGTCCGTTTCATGTAATTTTCAGGCTGTTTTAGGTGGCTTTTTTTGCAACTGTAATAAGTGGCTCTTTTGGGTAAGAATACGCACCATTTAATGGTATTTTGAAAATGGTTCTAATTTCACAAAGATTTATATCAATCAGCAAGTTATCTTAACGGCTAAACACGCTTAACAAACGCCGCATCAACAGCATAGGCAGACGTAGCACAAAGCCGCAAAACAGCCGTGTGTACATCCAGGTGAGCAGGGTGTTATCGCGCAGGTAACGAAAGTGCGAAACACCGCCTTCATCGATGCTGAAATAACGCACTGGTGCGGGCAGGTTTATCACTTTTACCCCACGCCAGCTCAATCTTATCGCAGCTTCTGGATCAAAATCGAAATGACGCATCCAGGGCTGGTAGCGCATGACTTTTCTTAACGGGTCGATGGGGTAAACACGAAAACCAAACAGTGAGTCACCGATGCCTGCCCATAAGGTTTCCAAATTGGCCCACCAGTTGGATATTTTTCGTCCCTGCACACGCAGGTTTGGCGCGCTGGCATCAAAGATTGGCATGCCTAGCACCATGGCGTCTGGCTGCCTGATAGATTCGGTCATAAAGGCGGGTATCAGCTCCGGCGGATGCTGCCCGTCTGAATCCATGGTCAGTGCGTGTGTGTAGCCCTCTGCGGCGGCCAGGTTCAATCCATGCAATACCGCAGCGCCTTTGCCTTTGTTGCGTGGCAAATAGATTACGCGCAGACCTGAATCTTCTGCTGCCATGGCTTGTAAAGCTACTTCGGAGCCATCTGTACTACCATCAATCACCACCCATATCGGATTCCAGTACAAACGGGCTGCGCGTACGGTGTCATACACTTTAGGCCCCGGATTGTAGCTGGGGATGAGTACGATATGGCTGGTAGAGGCAGTGATCATAACAAAGGCGTTCCGTGTGCGCTAAAACCGTGTAGGGCTTCATTTTGCGTAGTCATTGGAAACAATAAGCCTTGAGTAGGGGCTGGCTGCGATGATGAAGGGTTTAGCGCTAGGGAAAAATAGTCTTCCAGTTCTGCCATGAAGCGGTGAGCATTTTCTGGCGGGTCGAAGCGCTTTCCCAATGTGATCTTGTAACGGACAGGCATGACAGGTTTGCGGAATAATGACCAGCCTTTACTTAGGTAAGGTGAATTGGTTTCAATCAATACGGTCTGTACTGGTACTTGCGCTTGCATGGAAATCAGGGCGATGCTGCCTTTGAGGGCGTTGATAGGCTGGTGCGTAGTGCGGGTACCTTCAGGAAATAACAGCAGGTGGCTATTAGCTTTAAAGTCTTCACTCGCTTGCATTACCATCTGCCGTATTGGTTCATTGCGGATATAACGCGCCAGACGTGCGCCAGCCCCCAGAAAAATGTTGTTCATTAACGCTGACTTCATCACGCAGGCCACGTTAGGCAAACGCGAGATAATCATGACCGCATCCAGCAGGCACGGGTGATTAGGCGCAATGATGAGCGATGTTTCGCCCCGTAATGTATCCAGCTCAGTTAAATCAAAACTGCAGCGGCGTGACATACTTAAACTGGCAAGATAGGCGCGAAACAAAGCCATGATGACGTAGCGACCCCAGCGCATGGCGTAGTGCTTGGGTAATAATGGGAAAAGTGGGGCAGCTACTAGCGTCCAGCCTAGGGTGAGAAGACCCAGCCATAGCAATCCAAGGTATAACACAAGATAATCATATACCCCGAGTAATAATTCCCTGACAGATTGCAGCCTCATTCTGGTCATAAACGTTCTGATAGGTGCCAGGCGGTTGCTTCAATTTCCAGCAGCAGCTCACGGCGGCATATATCAGCCTGCACAAAAACAGCTTTTATTGTACCGCCAATGTGGCGTTGTATTTCATTGCGTACCAGTGATAAATCTGTTGCATGGCGGATATAGACCTTAAAAAAAATATGCTGCAAATCAAATGTCTGCTCACCAAGCGTACGATTAGCCTCGGCAATCACCGCATCCAGATTCGCCAGCGTTTCCTTGGTTTGCGCGACTACGTCTGATGCATGCAGCGACTGATGCCCAACAATGCTGGCCGTGCCTGATATGAATAAGAGGTCATCTTGTTCCGCACGCAATAAAGTCGCGCGGGAAAAATTTGGCGTGCGTGGACCATACGCTTCCGGATATTCGTATGCACTTACCTGACGTGGGTTTTCAATAGCGATTGGTGCTTTACGTCCAAGCAGAAAGGCGATGGTAAGTGGTCCGTCGGCTAGGCCCAACGCGCAGGCGGCCGGCAACTGGTCGCTAGCCTCGCGGCCACAGGCTAGAAAAGCATCCTTGCGACCCACATTAAACTGACGGTAGCGCTCCAGCTCATGGCTGATGCCGTTGATGTCAGCCATGTAATTCCAGAACCGATAAGCATGGGGGTAATCCAACGCATCCATTAGTGCAAATATCTGACGATAAGCAGATTCCGTAGTCTGTTGTAATGGTGCCGTAACTGCCCTAGCTTGTGGGAGCGCTGATTCTGGCAAGCTAAGGACGCCAAACAGAAATTCATCGCTATAACGATATTGAATTGCACCGTGATGACCATGCCCTAACGGTTTGTCTGATGACAAAGCTGTATGACTCAACCATATCTCGCAGGCCACATCTGCGCCATCCAGAATAGGTGCATGTATTTGAATCATCGGGATTTCAGTATTGCTGTCTGTTGAAGATTCAACAAAGCATACGGCGCCCAGAATACATTTTTGCTGTAGCTGCGACCGCTTAAAAATACCAGAAAATGGCATGTACGCGGGTTGTATATCTAATATCGGTAAGCTCATGCGCTAACTGTCATGCGAAAAAAACGATAGAGGATAACGCTAGATGGATATTCATGAGTAAGATTCTTTAGCTATCAACAGTAGAATTATATCGCATCGCTGTTGGCATGCATCTGAAATTGAACTAGCTTTCTCTTAAATGCGTATTCAGCCTTTATCCAAGTTGGCGCGTACCGCCCAACGCACTAAGCTTGATGTTTGCCAAGAGGCGGCTGCTACCTATTTAGTCGGAAATGGTATTGCGTTGACAGCCATCACGGCAGGATGATTGGCGCGCCTTTCTACTGAAATTGCGTAAAAACGTTCGACCACTTCATCGGTTTGGCCTATTTTAACCACATTATGTTGGCGTTGAACTTCGTCCGCGATGATGGTTGGCGCTGTAAAAATACCGACACCTGCTTGTCCAAATGCCCGCATCAGCGCGCTGTCATCAAATTCGCCAATGACGTGTGGTTGAATCCGTTGCGCGTTGAGCCATTGCATGAGCCGTTTACGTACGGCGCTGTCTTCTCCTGGCACTAACATAGGTGCGTTGCCTAGATTTTGAGGAAAATTGTGACCATAGTTAAGCGCGAGTTTTTTGGTGGCAAAAAAACTGATGCCACATTCACTTAGCTGATTACTACGTCCTTTTATATCAATTTCGCTAGGCATGGGCCTATCGGCTAACACAAGATCAAGCCGATGAATAGCAAGCTCACCAAGCAGTGGTTCTAACTTACCTTCGCGACAAACGATTTTAATTGGTTCTTTGAGAGACATTGCCGGTGCAAGCAATTGGTAAGCGATAGATTTAGGGACCGCATCAGAAATGCCAACTTTAAATAATCGTCGCCGCTCATTGGCACCAGCGCGTAGCATTTCTTCTAGCGCATTGCTTGCTTGAAATATATCTTCAGCGTAAGTGAGCGCTAACTGTCCCGCTTCGGTAAGCTCAATACCACGTCCAACACGCCTGAATAAAGCAACACCTAATGATGCCTCAAGAATGCCAATTTGTCCGCTGAGTGTTTGCGGCGTGAGATTGAGTTGTTTACTGGCGCGCACCATGCTACCAGCGCGGGCAACCGCCCAAAAATAATGAAACTGTTTGTAATTGATCATAATGCTACAATAGCTCGTAAAAACCGAATAATCAATCAGTAATAATCTGCTTTTATTGCGTGTTAAAACAAGCTAAAGTGAGCGCTGTTATCACAGTAAGGACATAAATTATGAAACGTTTGATTTACTTTTTTGCGACTAACATTGCCATTATGCTGGTGCTTTCGGTCACCATGCGCATACTAGGCGTAGAGCCATATTTGAATGAAAACGGACTTGATTTAGGCAACTTGCTGGCGTTTGCTGCAATTATGGGTTTTGGTGGTGCATTTATTTCATTGGCGATGTCCAAGTGGTCGGCTAAGCGTATGTCTGGCGCGGTGGTGATTGAAGAACCACGCACAGCAACTGAAATTTGGCTAGTAAAAACGGTGCGCGCGCAGGCGGATATGGTGGGCATTAAAATGCCAGAAGTAGCGGTGTTTGACTCGCCAGAGGTGAATGCGTTTGCTACGGGCATGACCAAAAATAGCTCGCTGGTGGCTGTTTCTACAGGCTTACTTAATAAAATGAGTAAAGATGAAGCCGAGGCCGTGCTAGCGCATGAAGTGTCACATATTTCCAATGGCGATATGGTTACGCTGACTTTGATTCAGGGCGTAGTGAACACTTTTGTCATGTTTTTATCGCGCGTCATCGGCTACGCGGTGGATAAAATTATTTTCAAAACTGAAAAAGGCACGGGCCCAGCGTTTTTTATCACCATGATGATTGCTCAATTTGTTTTAGGAATATTGGCATCTATCATCGTGATGTGGTTTTCACGTCAACGAGAGTTCCGTGCTGATGCAGGTGCGGCTAAACTCTCTAGCGCAAAAAAAATGATTGCGGCATTAGAGCGTTTGCAAGCTCAGCATGAGCCTTCAGTATTGCCTGAACAAATGGCGGCTTCTGGTATTTCTGGTGGCGGTGGTAGCGGATTTAAAAAGTTATTTACCACGCACCCCAGTTTAGATGAGCGCATTGCCGCACTCCGTGCACTACAATAAAATAACTCTTAACAACGTGATTAGATGCCCGATCATGGCGTCTAGTCATACTGTTACCACTCCGCATTAACAATTAATAGATTTAGAGAACTCATGGGCGAATTACAATCAATCGGTACTTGGTGGATGTGGGCTGGATTTGGCGTGTTTGTGTTAGCCATGTTAGCCGTAGATATGGTTTTACTAGGGCGTCACGGTGCGCAAAAAGTAAGTTCGCGTGAGGCGCTGATTTGGTCAGCGGTGTGGTTTGCCATGGCAATGCTTTTTGGGGCTGTGTTGTGGGGGTGGCTTGATCACACCGCAGGGCGCGCGGTGGCTGATACCAAGGCAATGGAATATCTTACAGGTTACTTGCTAGAAAAAACCTTGGCGATGGATAACATTTTTGTCTTCGTCATGATTTTTAGCTATTTTGCAGTGCCGCTGGAATTTCAGAAGCGGATACTGGTGTATGGCGTGCTGGGTGCGATTGTGTTGCGTGCTTTGATGATATTGCTTGGTGCCTGGCTGATTGCTCAATTTCATTGGGTACTTTATATCTTCGGCGCTTTTTTACTGATTACGGGCATTAAGATGTTTATTTTTGCCGACCAAGAACCGAATCTGGCTAAAAACCCGTTATTGAAATGGCTACGCAGTCATGTCCGTATTACCGATGGGTATCATGGCGACAAATTCTGGATTGTTGAAAAAGGGGTGCGCTGGTTTACGCCGATGTTCCTGGTGTTAGTGCTGATTGAGTTCTCTGACGTGATATTTGCCATGGACAGTATTCCCGCTATCTTTGCCGTAACTAGCGACCCGTTTATCGTATTTACCTCCAACATTTTTGCCATTCTCGGTTTACGTGCGCTGTACTTTTTACTCGCGGACATGGCCGATCGCTTCCATTTGCTCAAATATGGCTTGGCTGTGGTGCTGATATTTGTTGGGACAAAAATGCTGATTGTTGAGTGGGTTAAGATCCCCGTAGCAGTATCATTAGCTGTAGTGATTGCTGTGCTTGGCATTAGCATCTTGTTAAGTTTAAAAGCGACCGCAAAGCATGAGCCGAGATATTAGGCGATTGCTAGGCTCGCATTAAACTGCTCTATTGGCATTGGTTTGCCAAATAGATAGCCTTGATAACGTTTGCAATGATTATTTAGCAGTAACCGTCGCTGCTCTTCTGTTTCTACGCCCTCGGCAATGACGTCTAGCTCTAGACTTTGTGACATGGCAATAATCGTGCGTACAATAGCTTGGTCGCTGACGTCAGCCGCAATATCGCGCACAAATGATTGATCAATTTTGAGCTGATGCAATGGTAGGCGTTTGAGATATTGTAAAGAGGAATAACCTGTACCAAAATCATCCAATGAGAATTGCACGCCGATGGCTTTTAACGCTTGCATGGTCAAGATCACTTCATCTATACGCTCCAGCAGCATACCTTCAGTGATTTCTAATTTAAGCTGCATCGGATTGATGCCATTTTTTAGCACCGCAGAATGGACTAATGCAACAAAATCAGTTTGGTGAAACTGCTTGGCACTTACATTGACTGATAGCTCCAGATGGCGTGTTTGAGGGTATTGTTGCCAGGCTTGAATTTGTTTGCAAGCAGTTTCTAGCACCCACTGCCCAATGGGTAGAATCAACCCGGTTTCTTCAGCCAAAGAAATAAACTGGGCTGGGGAAACTAAACCTAGTTCAGGATGCTGCCAGCGAATCAAGGCTTCAGCCCCGGTTGGTTGACCTAAATGATCGACTTGCACCTGATAATATAGTTGCAACTGTTGTAGCGCTAGCGCCTTATTTAGGGCACGTTCGAGTGAAACGCGCTCAGTAATGTTAGCCTGCATTTGCGGATTAAAAAAACGGATGGTATTGCGCCCGGCTTTTTTAGCCTGATACATAGAAATATCTGCTTGTTTCAGCAGTTCTTCAATATCCGTGTGGTGGTCGCTAAATAAGGTGACGCCAATACTCGGTGTGCTGTGATACTCATGTGCTGCTAACAGATACGGTTCATTCAGCACTTGGATAATTTTATTGGCGATAGCTTCCGCCTGAGCCGCAGCGTCCAGGTCTTGTTCGTTTAAATTTTCCAGCATGACTACAAACTCATCGCCGCCTAAACGTGCAACCGTGTCGCCTTCGCGCACGCAGGTTGTTAAGCGTGCGGCAACTTGCTGCAGCAACAAATCGCCAATGTCATGGCCAAGTGAATCGTTTAGCATTTTAAAGTGATCTAGATCAAGAAACAGCAACGCACCTTGTTTAGCGCTACGCGTACTTGAGGCCAGCGCATGGTTAAGCCGATCACTTAACAGGCGTCGAGTGGGCAGGCCTGTGAGGGGGTCAAAAAATGCCAGACTTTGAATTTCTTCAGCAGCAGCTTTGCTCATGGTAATGTCAGTGAGAGTAGCTACATAATTAGTAATAGTCCCGTTTTGATCTTTTACTGCCGTAATGGTGAGATGCTCTGGATAAACCTCGCCATTTTTGCGGCGGTTCCAAATTTCACCTTCCCAAAATCCGGCATCCTGAATTCTCCCCCACATGGCGGTGTAAAACTCAGCAGAATGGTGACCAGAGCTTAGCATGCGCGGAGTGTTACCAATCGCTTCGTCTGCGGAGTAGCCCGTAATTTCGCTAAAAGCGCGATTCACGCGCAAGATTACCGAGTTTGCATTGGTGATCAACATGCCTTCTTGAGATTCAAACACGGTCGCTGCAATACGAAACTCATCCTCAGCCAATTTGCGTTCGGTGGCGTCAATAAAAATCCATAGCGACTCACCTCGGTCTGGATGAAGCATCGCCCCTCTTAGATCCAGCCAAATATGCCGACCATCTTTACGTACAAATTCATGTTGAAGGCGTAATATTTCATCGCTTTCTATGTTGGCATAGGCGGCGCCAACCATTTGATAGTCTTCATCATTGGCATAAAACTGTCGCGATGAAGCACCAATGACTTCATCTTCGCTGTAGCCCATCATGTGTGCAAAAGCCGCGTTAGACCAAACCACCTTGCGATTTTTAACTGTAATCATACCAACCAGCTTGTTTTCTAAAATCGTGTGCTGCTCACTCAGTAGTTGTTCAATATGCTGTAAATATTGATGGCGTTCAGAAACATCTTGGGCAATGCCGCGCATAGCGATGGGTTTGCCTGCTTGGTCATATTCTGCCTGCCCTGCTGAGCGCATCCAGCGATAATTGCCGGCAGCAGTTAATATGCGATACTCCACATCATATTTTGCGCCGTGTTCAATATGTGCGTTAGTTGCATCAATCACATGTTGTCTGTCTTCAGGGTGAATCAGGGCGATAAAGTCATTCCAGGTTGGATTAGAAAGCGCAGGAAAACCAAGCATGGTGATGCAGTTTTCAGACCATGTTTGGGTGTGGTGAATCAAATCGGCTTCCCAAGTGCCCACGCCGCCGCCAATCTGGCTCAAGCGTAGATGCGCTTCACTGGTTTGCAACGCCTTCTGAGCCGCTTTGCGCTCAAGGTTACGCCGATAAATACTATATTGCGCAATGCCGACAAAAAGTAACAAAATCGGCAACAGATATTTCAATAAGTCGCGCAGACCCACGGGTTTAGGCTCGTAAACACCAAACCATTTTTCATACAGTGAGTCGTAAGTACCATTAGCCTTTGTAATGGCTAAACCTTCATTGAGTTTGCTTAATAAATCGGCTTGCCCTTTATGAACTGCAAATGCAAATTTTTGTGAGAATCCCGCAGGCGTCGGCAAGGCTTCAATGTTGCTTAATCGCAATTTTTGTAGTGTTTGCACACCCGTCAGTTTGCTCAGTAACATGGCGTCATGTTTACCACTCGCCAATAAATTTAAGCCTTCAGCCGCGCTATTAACCAGTGTGAGTTGTTTGCCCCAACCTTTTGCTACCGCGTAATCGTGCGCCAAATCAGCCTGTAGTACGATAATAGATTTGCCAATAAGGTCATGCTCGGCCTGAATGTTTGATTCACCTTTACGCACAAAAATTGCGCCGTTCACTATGACATGTGAAACAGTAAAGTCGGCAAATTGGTGGCGCTCATCCGATTGTGCCAAGTTAATTAAAACATCAATTTTGCCATCTTTAAATTCTTGCAAAATTTGGTAAAAAGGCCGTACACGAATGGTGTAATTAATCCCGGCTTCAGTGGCTACGGCTTTCCATAAATCAACGGTAAAGCCATCGGCACTGGCGTCGGTTGTGCCCGTCGCAAAAGGTGGAAAGTCTTGTTCGCTACCGATAATAAGCGTGTTATTTTGAGGGGCGTTTAATGAGTTACTGAGCAGATTTTGAGGTGTTGTGGCATACGCTTGACTAAAACTAACCACACCCACAAACAGTGAGATAAAAAAACGGGCGGTAACACTTAGAAAGCTATTTGCAAAGTGCCGCCGTAACGATGTGGCGTGCGAGATAACCATGTTTTTTGGTACGTCATTTAGTTATCAAAGAATTTCGTAACACTTTGGTTACATATTACTACTAATTTCGATTACTGGCAGGAAATGTAATCAGCTTTTTTGGAAAGTTTTATTCAGTTGGATGATGTATTCATCTAAGACAACATTATAAATACAGCTTATTGATAACATTAAAAACATTAACTTAACAAATATATCAATGCAATTATAATGAACTACATATTCAATTTTAAAAAGGGTGGAAAAACTAAATCCTATAATTCTGAATTTAACTATTTTAATTGGCTGGTATTTTTCTACTTGTCACAGCGTTAACCAAGTGTGATCGAGACCTATCAATATATGATCGCTAAAATATATGCTAATCATTCAATAAAATGAAAAAGGAGCTCTACCATGGAAAATAAACCAAGTGCTTCAACTGGAAAGTGTCCAGTAATGCACGGCGGTAATACCACAACGGGAACCTCAAATATGGATTGGTGGCCAAAAGCACTCAATCTCGATATCCTGCATCAGCACGATAACAAAACCAACCCGATGGGCGAAGATTTTAATTACGCTGAAGAATTCAAGAAGTTGGATTTAGGCGCTGTCAAAAAAGATTTACATGCGCTCATGACTGATAGTCAGGAATGGTGGCCTGCGGATTGGGGTCACTATGGCGGTTTGATGATTCGTATGGCTTGGCATGCTGCTGGTACCTATCGCATTGCGGATGGTCGTGGTGGTGCCGGCACTGGTAACCAACGTTTTGCACCTATCAACAGTTGGCCAGATAACGTAAACCTTGATAAAGCGCGCCGCCTGTTGTGGCCTATTAAAAAGAAATATGGCAATAAATTGTCTTGGGCTGACCTAATTGTTTTAGCAGGGACTATGGCGTACGCGTCTATGGGATTAAAAGTCTATGGATTCGCTGGCGGCCGCGCGGATATCTGGCATCCGGAAAAAGACATTTACTGGGGTTCTGAAAAAGAATGGCTAGGTAATGCTGGTCGTTATGATGGCGAAGAACGTGAAACGCTGGAGAACCCGCTTGCTGCAGTGCAAATGGGACTGATCTATGTGAATCCTGAAGGGGTTAATGGTAAACCCGACCCATTAAGAACGGCACAAGACGTGCGCTTAACCTTTGCGCGTATGGCGATGGACGACGAAGAAACGGTTGCACTGACTGCCGGCGGTCATACCGTTGGTAAATGCCATGGCAATGGTGATGCAAGTAAACTTGGGCCGAATCCTGAAGCCGCTGATATTCATGCGCAAGGCTTTGGCTGGCACAACCCTAATGGTAAAGGTGTTGGCCGTGATACCGTGACCAGTGGCCTTGAAGGTGCATGGACTACTCACCCGACCAAATGGGATAACGGCTACTTTTATATGCTGTTCAATCACGACTGGGAATTAAAAAAGAGTCCGGCCGGTGCATGGCAATGGGAGCCGATCAATATTAAAGAGGAAGACAAACCTGTTGATGTAGAAAATCCTTCTATTCGCTACAACCCGATCATGACCGATGCCGATATGGCGATGATTAAAGACCCGATTTATAGAGAAATTTCTGAGCGTTTCTATAAAAACCCTGATTATTTCTCTGAAGTTTTCGCGCGTGCGTGGTTCAAATTGACGCATCGTGATTTAGGTCCCAAGGCGCGTTACCTTGGCCCGGATGTGCCTCAAGAAGACTTGGTCTGGCAAGACCCTGTGCCTAAAGCGAATTACACTCTTAGTGATGCAGAAATTGCTGACTTGAAGGCCAAGCTGCTGAATAGCGGCTTGAGCGTATCAGAACTGGTCACTACGGCTTGGGATAGTGCCCGCACTTTTCGCGACTCAGACTATCGCGGTGGAGCGAATGGTGCACGCATACTTTTGGCACCACAAAAAGACTGGGAAGGTAACGAGCCAGCCAGACTACAAAAAGTGCTTAATGTACTTGCAGGTATTCAAGCTGGTTTAAGCAGAAAAGTTAGCATGGCTGATTTAATTGTCTTAGGTGGGACGGCTGCAGTTGAAAAAGCTGCGCGTGATGCAGGGGTGGATATTACCGTTCCATTTGCAGCTGGTCGCGGCGATGCCACAGACGAAATGACTGACGCAGATTCTTTTGCAGTACTGGAACCAATTCATGACGGCTATCGCAATTGGCTCAAGAAAGATTACATTGTATCCGCAGAAGAACTGATGTTGGATCGTACACAATTGATGGGTTTAACCGCGCATGAGATGACGGCTTTAGTTGGCGGTATGCGTGTAATTGGCACTAACTATGGCGGCACCAAACATGGCGTGCTAACGAATCGTGAAGGTGTTTTAACTAATGATTTCTTTGTAAATCTGACGGATATGGGTAACACCTGGAAACCTGCAGGTAATAACCTTTATGAAATCCGCGATCGCAAGACCTCTGCTGTTAAATGGACGGCGACAAGAGTCGATTTAGTGTTTGGCTCAAACTCCATCCTTCGTTCTTATGTTGAAGTGTATGCACAAGACGACGCAAAAGAGAAGTTTGTGAAAGACTTTGTGAAAGCCTGGACCAAAGTGATGAATGCAGACCGTTTTGATCTGAAATAATCACGCTTTGATTGAACGGGCGCTTTGTAAATCCAAAGCGCCCGTTTTTATTTGTGTGTGATTCATGTTCAGATTTTAAAATAACAATTTTCATTGCGCAGTCGCTTGTTCACGGCTGAGCAGACTTTTTTATTTTAGCTACTTAATTGAATAAGTTGCAATGTCAGCTGATCCAGTTCGGCGGGCGGCAGGGCGCCGCTGACGCGCCCTAACTCCTTGCCCTGCCAGAAATAAACCAAGGTAGGAATTGATCTAATATTATATTTTGCACCCAACATTTGCTCGGCTTCAGTATCCACTTTGGCATAAACAACTTTATCAGCAAATTTTGCTGCGCTTGCTCTAAATGTTGGCGCAAACATCTTGCATGGCCCGCACCACGGTGCCCAGAAATCAATCAGTACCGGCAATAGTTTTTGTGCCAGAAGCTCATCGATATTTGCCTGATTAAGTACCAGTGGCGCAGAGATCAACCCCTGATGACAGACACCGCATTTAGGCGCTGCGCCCAACTTATCAATAGGAAAGCGATTTTCTTTATTGCAGTGCGGGCATTTAATCTGCATTACTTCTTAAGCTCCTCAGCTTCATTTTTTAAGAACATTCTATAGAAAAATACAAACATGCCTAACATGAACACAATCACTGCGACTGTAAGTAAACCCGTATAAGTTCCAAATAACTCGTGCAACATTTCGTTCTCCTTAGTTGTTAACATTCCAGAAATTGTTAGCATTTCAAAGATTAAATCTAATACGATATTGAGTAAGATGTTTTGGTTGATGCCAAAATATCTTTCAACAGCTTAACCCATCTGATCCCGCCGCTTATACTTTACACCATTCTCTATATTTATATCGCAGCAATCAAGCATGATTGAGTCGGCAATCACCCAAAGCACATCCAGCTTGAACTGCAATATTTCAAGCGCCCTTTCCTGCATAGCGCGTGATTGGCTAAAGTAATCCAAGGTCACTGCCAAACCTTGCTCAACATCACGCCGCGCTTCTATTAGTCTTTTCTTGAAATAAGTCAGACCTTCTTCTTTTACCCATGGATACATTTCAGGCCAGGAACTAATCCTTTGCTGATGGATATGCGGTGCGAACAGCTCGGTTAAAGAAGAGCAAACAGCTTCTTGCCAAGGCCTTTGGCGTGCAAAATTGATATACGCATCTACGGCAAACTTAACGCCCGCGCTGACATGCTTCAGTGAAGTGATATCCTCTGCGCTCAACCCGACTGCTTCCCCAAGCTTAATCCAGGCCTCGATACCGCCCTGAGTATTATCAACACCATCATGGTCGGTAATTCGTAAGATCCAGCCGCGACGAATCTCCCGATCTGGGCAATTAGACATAATTGCAGCATCTTTTTGCGGTATGCTGATTTGATAATAAAAGCGGTTAGCTACCCACGATTGCAGTTGCTCACGGCTTAGCTTGCCCTCATACATCATGATGTTAAAAGGGTGATGGATGTGATATCCCTTGCCTTTTTCACGCAGCTTGCTTTCAAACTCTTCACGAGACCACGGTTGGGTAGCTTCACTCATTCTTTTATCCAATTCGTTTATACAATCAGCCCGCTAAAGGCTGCTTAACTTTTCATTTACATAAGTACCTATCACTTACATAAGTACTTATCACTTACATAAGTACTTATGCAATTTGCATACCATGCAAACTAGTGATTTCCTGTATATTTAAATTGGCCGATTTGGAAGTCGCTTAGTCCTGAAGTTTTCGATACAGGGTACGCTCGCTAATACCAAGCATTTTAGCCAGCATGCGACGGTCACCGTGGCAGTTTGCATCTGCCCATTGCAAGTATTGTCGCTCAGCGTCTTCTAATGGGATGATTGCCGGGGGGTAAACATGCGTTAGCTGATGTGGGGTATCATCCTCGGTAGTTAAATCTTCTGCCATGACCGTATCACCGTCTGTCATTAAGCTGGCACGTTCCAGTATATTTCTAAGCTCACGAATATTCCCCGGATAATTGCAGCCTTGAAGCTTTGCAATCACGTCTGGATGCAGCTTTAGCTTTCTTTTGGGACTGATGCGTGCCAGCAAGGTTGCCGCCAATAATGGAACATCTTCACGACGTTCTGCCAATGCAGGCACATGGATAGGAAATGTGCTGATTCGATAATATAAGTCCTTACGGAAGGTCTCTTGCTCCACCATTTTTTTGAGATCGCGATGCGTCGCTGCCACGAGTCTAAAATTAGCCCGCAACGGCTCTACACCACCGACTCGGCGATAAGTTCCGGTTTCAAGCAGGCGCAATAATTTCACTTGCAGGTTAAGGGGAATATCCCCGACTTCATCAAGAAACAACGTACCGCCACTAGCACTTTCTACAAGCCCCTGCTTGCGCTGCGTCGCCCCGGTAAATGCGCCTTTTTCATAACCAAACAGCTCACTTTCGAATAACGACTCTGTCAGCCCAGAACAGTCCACAACTACGTAAGGCTTATTAGCTCGCTGGCTGGCATTATGTATCGCCTG
>JAURWJ010000031.1 GCA_030655015.1 Methylotenera sp.
AACCGTTCTTCACCATAATTTTTTATAACCTCCGCTAATTGCTGCTCTGTTGTATTGGCGATAAATTCCGCCGCTGTTTTGCCACTACTCTGATCCATACGCATATCCAGCGGCGCATCGTATCTAAAACTGAAACCACGCTCGGCCTCATCAATCTGCGGAGATGAAATACCCAAATCCAGCAAAATGCCATCCACCTTTTTAATACCCATCTCAACCAGCTTTGCCTGCATCGCCGCAAAGTGACTATGTACGATACTAAAACGCTGGTCTTTGACCTCCCGACCAGACTCAATCGCATTTAAATCGCGGTCAAACGCAATCAAACGCCCACCATCACCCAACTGCGCTAAAATTTTTCTTGAATGCCCACCACGACCAAATGTGCCATCCACATAGATGCCATTCGGCTTAATCGCCAAAGCGTGCACAGCCTCATCCAGCAGCACAGTAATATGCGCACTTACCGATGAAGCTTCATCTACGTTTTGATTCTGATTTGGATTTAATGCTGACACTTCTAGTGGGTACTTTTCTAACTTATCAGCGCCGCTCAAAGTCGATACTTGTCGAGACGCTTTTTTTGAAGACAATGATGCTTTGGTGGGCGCGCTGTTCACGCCCTTAGTCACAGCGAGAAGCCCTCTAATTCTGTAGGCATGGTAAAGTTTTCATCCTGTATCACTTGCTCCAGTTGAGCACGCCAAGCTTCCATATTCCATAACTCAAAATGGCTACCTTGACCTACCAACATCACTTCTTTGTCTAAACCTGCAAAATCACGCAACACTGGCGACACCAATAGTCGGCCGGCACTATCAAGCGAAATATCTTCAGCAAAACCTACCAACAACCGTTGCAACGCACTGGACTGTTTATCGAATGACGACAACGCCATCATCTTCGCCTGAATCGGCTCCCAAGCTGGCTGTGGATACAACAACAAGCAACGATGCGGATGTGCCGTCAACACCAAGTTACCGGCGCACTCAAGCTGCAATGCTTCCCTGTGCTTAGTTGGCACAGCGAGTCTGCTTTTAGCATCCAAACTTAAATGTGTAGCACCGCGAAACATACGTTAGTTATTTTCCTTAAAGACCCATACCGCCAAACAACATGAACCTTAATCAACCAACCACCATCAAATAAAAAATTGGGGAACTGCCTAGCGCTTTCAACAAACCCTTAGTAGTTATTAAACTGCAGCAAAATGTACTCAAGGACGATATCCTCAACATAACAAAAAATCAGCAATTCCCCACAAAACCCCACTTTTTCCCACTAATCTGAACTATAGATAAAAAAATAGCGCAATGCAAGCGCTTTTTTGCTATTTTTTCTTTATATGTCAATGACTTAGCGCATTTTCATACTAAAAATAATATCGTTATAAATTAAGCACATACGAAGCTATGTGAAAGTAGATTGTAAGAACAATACTGAAAGCATTTGAATTGTAATTGCAGGGGTATTTTGAAGCAGAAAAAGAGAGTTGAAGCTGGCCGATAAGCCGGGTTCTGTTTACGTTTTACAACGCATGACAGTCATTCATCTAGGCGCACAATTACTCATGCGCTCAAGCAACCTACCCGCTGGCGACGCGAGCCACGCCAATGCCAGCCTATTTGGTCTTGCTGCGAATGGAGGTTACCGCGTTTCACCGTAACTTAATACGCTCGTCTCTGTGGCCCTATTCCTC
>JAURWJ010000033.1 GCA_030655015.1 Methylotenera sp.
ACACTCGGCGGGCATTGGCATGCTTAGCAATCTTGGTTAAACACTCCTGCACCACACGGTATGCAGTAATAGAGACTGCTTCATCAATAACACCCACATTACTTACAATATTATGAATAATATTGACGTTTCTGCATCGCAGACGCCAATGGTGAATGAGTTCGCCTAAAGCCAGACCCAAGCCGAGCTCATCCAGAGCACGCGGTCGTAAGCGCTGTAAAATTTCATGCACCATGTCCATCATTTGGCGCGTAACACTGCTAATGGCTTGTGCACTTTCTTTAGCAAGAGATAGTTTTTTACCGTTCAAAATCGCGCTAGCATCCACATGAATAGCCGTTAAATACTGGCCAATTTCATCATGAATATCACGCGCCAAGCTTTTACGTTCATCTTCTTGCAATCGAATGATTTGTTGCGTTAAGCGGTGGTTATTTTGTGTGCTACTTTGCAAAGCACCCGCCATGGCATTAAATTTTTGACCAATTCCCTTCAATTCAACCTGCTTAAAATCTGGCAACCTGCTATTGAACTGGCCCTGCTCCATTTGCGTTAAAGCCTCTAAAATTCTACCGACAGGCTTAAATGTATATTTCACCGCAAAATAAACCAATACATTGATCAACACAAAAAATATTGAGGCTAAACTAAGCAACCCAACAGTATCACTCCATACTTCGGCTATCTCGTAACTTGGGTCAGGCGTCACCACCAACTCCCCCACATAACGCCCGCTCAATATGATATTTCTCGTTTGCGCCTGCATTCCGGCACCCGATAAACTCATTGCATTTGCAAACCAAGCTGGTGGTGAATTTTGGTCTGTTTTTTGCTGTTTATTGCGGTTAGTTTCACGCAAATTACCGTTAATATCATAAAACTCTATTTTCAAGTGTCTGATATTACCCAAATTTTTCAACCTAAAAATTGAAGCTTCCTCCGTGTTGTTAATCCAACCGAAATCAGAGCTGTAATGCAGTATCTCTGCATCCAATAAATGTAATGCCAAATTAGAGGTAGAAGTAACTTCCGCGCGAACGTCTTCACTTGCGTTTTGTACGACAAATACCGCACTTACGCTTAACAGTAGCAATAACAAGCCGGTAATGATCAAATTTAATTTAAGCTGAAGACTCATATGAACTTATTTTTTAATGGCTTAGGCATAGTATAGATTTTGATTGCTTTCATCACGGGAAAAACTCCCGATTATACCCATCCTACTCTTGCAGTTAGTTGACTATGTGACCAAGCGAATAAATCAAGTCAGTTGGCAGTTAAGAGCCTGCACATCGTCTAACAACGTGAACATGCAAACAAAGTAGGCAAAAAATTGTAATGGTTGATTGACGGCTTTGGTTAAATCACGCAACCGATAGCAATCGGAGATTTTATTCAAAATAACGATAATTCCCACTGGAATATTAAATGGTTTACATGGTCAAAAATCTATCATAACAATATGATTTTAATATAAATTTAATCTTATTGTTCTATCGTTTCTATTAGATGAGTCATTACATAAATAGCCAATAAAAATCAGTGAGTAGAAGCAGTCAATCCAGACATCAAGCCTAACACAGCACACATGTAAGACAAACTCCTACATAGTAAATAGATAACGACCCATTGGTTGATTACGCGTTAAGCGTTACATTTCACAAACCCAATTGCAACACGGTTTTTTTAATAGAAACAATGAATTAGGAAGTTAAATGAATGTAAAAGATATGATGTCTGAAATTAAAGACGCAAATCTCAACTATTTGATGATGGCGAAGCAGCTCATTAGCTCAGATAAAGCGACCGCGATGTTCCTTTTAGGCGTGAGTAAAGAAATTGCCGATTTGTTGGATGGCTTAAGTAACGTGCAAGTGGTGAAGCTCAGTAGCACCAATATGATGCTTACACGTTTCCGTTTTGATGACAGCGCGATTCTCGGCATGCTAACCAACTACTCAAAAGACCGCCATCAGGCGCATTTACACACCTCTGTTCTTTTAGCAAGTCAATCTGCTGAAGAAATAACCTAGTTAGATTTTAGTATGAATATTAAGCAATTTTTTGGCATTAACTCTCGTGAAGCGCTCAAGCAGGTACGCTTGGCGCTGGGTGAGGATGCCATTATCCTCTCCAACCGTACAGTAGAGGGTGGTAACAAGATCACAGCACTTAAAGAAGAAGACTTGGATGCCATTGTTGACAATGCTGCCATGGTGGAAGCTTCGTACCGTAGCCACACAGAAGGTTTTGGCAACGATAATCCGTCCGCGTTAATCTCTGTTATCAATAAAAAGATTGAGGGTTTTCATAGTAACCAAGCGCAACCTTTTGCGCCGACCATGACAGAAACTGAAGCGCCTGCAGCAGAAGTGCGGGCAGCGTCAATCAGCATTCAGCAATCAATTCCAGATACCTTCATGCAGGCCTCTATGCTAGATGCCAGCCAAAAAATGACTGAGATTCTGCATGAGATGCGTAGTATGCGTGACGTTTTTGAGTCTCAACTCACAACCATTGCCTGGAGCAATGTACAGCAGCAGTACCCGACTAAAACGCAGATATTGAACATATTATTGTCTGCCGGTTTTAGTGCGGCACTGGCTAGAATGCTTTCTGAAAAGCTACCGGCAAACTTGGATGAACCAAAAGCTTTAGCTTGGGTTAAATCTATTCTGAGCAAAAACTTGGATAGCATTCCTAACGAAATCGGCATGTTAGATCAAGGCGGTATATTTGCTTTAATTGGTCCTACCGGTGTTGGCAAAACCACAACAACAGCTAAGCTTGCAGCGCGCTATGTCATGAAGCATGGCACAGAAAGCTTGGGGCTGATCACCACGGATGCCTATCGTATCGGCGGTCATGAACAACTCAGAATATACGGTAAGATTCTTGGCGTAATGGTTCACGCAGTTAAAGATGAAGCTGACCTTAAAATTGCCCTGAATGAACTCAAAAACAAGCGCACAATTTTAATCGATACCGTTGGCGTGAGCCAGCGAGACATGATGGTAACGGAGCAGATTGCCATGCTGTCGAATACTAACTCTCCGATCAAAAAACTATTATGTCTAAATGCAACCAGCACCGGTGAAACACTCACCGACGTGATTAGAGCTTACAAAGGCAAAGGTCTGGATGGCACCATCATCACCAAACTGGATGAAGCCGTGACTATCGGTGGTGTGTTGGATGTGATTGTCAGAGGAAAACTCAAACTTTACTACTTGGCTAATGGCCAGCGCGTACCTGAAGACATCCATCTTGCGAATAAAAACTATCTGATTCAAAAGGCATTAAAAATAGGTGCTGATGGTCGCTCATTGCAGTTCAAAAATGAGGAGCTGCCATTTATCATGGGAAATACCAGACAAGCTGTTAATCACTTATCTACAGAGATTAGCCGTGGTTGATTTCAAGAATGACCAAGCGGCGGGTTTACGCCGCATCATGACTACACCCAAACCGCGGGTGATCTCTATTATCTCCGCGTCATCTACACAAGATCAGTCGCGCATGATGATCAACTTGGCAGCCTCTATCCGCGCTCAAGGGAATGATGTACTGATTATGCACGCCTCAGAAACATCACCTGAGTCTGGTTACGAAGCTGAAAAAATACCAACCCTATTAGACGTTGCCAGCAGTTCTGCCTCATTATCAGCGGCGATTAAAAATACCAAGCAAGACTTTGCTGTAGCTAAGCTGCTGTCAAAAAATCAAATCCGCACGCCGCTAAGTAGTGATGTTGGTGATGTATTAAACCAGCTATTCGATAAATTAGTGTTGCAATATGAAATTGTACTGGTGGATGCCACACTAAACAGTGATGATCTGTTACCGTTAAAAACCTTGAATGACAGCGATATTTTAATACAGCTCACACGTGAGCCAGAGTCTATTAAAGATGCATATACGTTGATCAAGCGAATTTGCAGTCAGCTCGGCAGGCGATCATTTGGCATTATTGTGGATGATGCCAACGAAGCTCAGGCACAGGCAGTTTTTAAGAACATTGCGCAAGTGGCAAAACGCTTTATGCAAATTGAGTTGGAGTTTTTTGGCGCAATTCCAGCAGATATCCACCTTGGCAGAGCTGCCAAGCTTGGTCGCCCTGTGATTGATGCTTTTCCATTGACACCAGCCTCCAATGCATTCAAACAGATTGCGCAACGCTTAAATAGCAAAATAGCACCCCTGAACACTAGCCTCGATTACGCAACTCAGCTTTGACATTGACAGCCTTTTTAGGGCGAAGATGTCAACCATAAAATAGCTTAATCAACCTATGGGGCGAGATTTTTGTAGGCGCACCATTAATTGCGCACCTACAACAGCGTATCGCTATCAATACCACTCTCGGCAGGAACAGTATCGATAGATAAAATCATTTTTTGCAGAATTTCACGCGCGGGTTCAAATGAGAACTTTTTAATTTCATGCGCCAAGGCTACACATGGCTCACCTAACGCCGCGTGCAATGCATCGGCGTGGCTATCAAAAAACACAATGGCAGCGGTGTCGTTTTTTGCCAACAACACGTCTAGCTCATCAAGCAAGCCTTTTAATACTTGGGGCGTTGGCATTTCAATATCCGCGGGTATCTGCGCTGCCACGGTTGCAGGTAGGGTGGCGGCGATGGCGATAAGCGCATGATTGATGACTTCAATGTTAGCGGTCATCGCCTCTTGGTCGAGTACCTCACTTTGGCTCAAACGCAATAAGTTTTCTAAGTCACTGGCACCAGCTGCCAAGCCTGTTGCGCCTAAAGTAGCGGCCGTCCCTTTTATCGCATGCGCCAAATGTTGTGCTGCAGTAAGCTCGCCTTTAGCTAGCAATGCCCTTAACTGCGACACACTATCCGCATGTGTGTCGATAAAACTTGTCAGCAAACTGATATATTTTTCAGCGTTTCCACGCAACGCCCCTAGCCCTTGCCTCATATTCATACTTGGCATGCCTGTTAGTTGCGTTAAAGCCGTTTGAATAGCCAAGCTATGAGCATGAGTCGCTACTTTTACTTGTCCCTCTTTTACCACTGCGGCTTGCTTTTCAATTGCGACATTCGCTGCAACCAGAGGCCGCTCTACATTGACCCTATTAATGGGTGGTAACCATTTTAGCAAGGTAGTATAAAGGTGATTAGGCTCTACTGGCTTAGCAATAAAATCACTCATGCCAGCATCAAAACAGGCTAACCTATCTTCATCAAACGCATTGGCTGTCATTGCAATAATGGGGATTGACTCATTACCGGATAACTGGCGAATAATGCGTGTGGCCTCTAATCCGTTCATATTCGGCATATACATATCCATCAAAATCAAATCGTAAGGCTGCGCCTTAACTTTTGCTACAGCTTCTGCGCCATCGCTTACTGTTTCCAGGTTCAAGCCGGCATTATTTAGCATTTCTATCGCGACCTCACGGTTGATTTCACTATCATCAGCAAGCAGAACCCTTTTGCCTCCATGGTGTAAGCGTAATAACGCCTCAGCATCCCTAATATCACGCTCACCCGCTGTAATTACTGAAACTCCCTGACCACGCTGTAACCTAGCCGTAAACCAAAAGGTGCTGCCAGCATCCTGCTTACTATCAACACCGGCTTCACCACCCATCATGTTGGCCAACCGGCGCGTAATTGCAAGCCCCAAACCGGTGCCACCATATCTACGCGTGATGGTGCTATCCGCTTGTTCAAATACTTGAAATAACTTGGCTAATTTCTCAGGGCTAATGCCAATCCCTGTGTCTTGCACCTCAAAACGTACCAGCAGGTCATCTCCATTTTCTTCTAACAATTTGGCACGTAAAATGACTAAGCCTTTATCGGTAAACTTAACCGCATTGGCAGCATAGTTAAGCAAAGCTTGGCGCAAGCGCGTGGGGTCACCGCGTAGAGACAGTGGCACATCGCCTTTGTCAATTTTAAGACGCAGCCCTTTATCGCGTGCAGTTTCACCAATAATTGACTCAATGTTTTCAAGGATGTTCGAGAGATTAAAGTCAGTGTGCTCTAACTGCAACCGGCCTGATTCAATTTTAGATAAATCGAGAATGTCGTTGATAATGGCTAACAAATGCCGTCCGGCGCTATCAATTTTATCTAGGCGCTCAGCTTGTTGTGGCGTTGCACCCGCGCGGCGTAAAAGATGCGTAAGCCCAATAATTGCATTCATGGGGGTGCGAATTTCATGGCTCATATTGGCTAAAAATGCACTTTTGGCCTGATTCGCAGCATCTGCCTGCACACGAGCTTGAGTCAGTTCAAAGGTACGGCTATCGACCAAGCCTTGCAAGTGGTTGCGGTGCTGGTCCAACTCTATGCCGATACGTTTTTTCTCGGTAACATCCTCTTTGACCGCCACGTATTTCTTGATAGAACCATCTTCCTCACGTAACGGCGTGATAATCGCAAACTCGGTATATTCGCTACCATCTTTACGGCGATTGATGAACTCACCTTTCCATGGCCGACCTTGGCCTAGCTCCGCCCACATCGCTGTATAAGTTGCTTGCGGGGTTTTGCCTGAGTGCAGAATTTTAGGATTTTTACCGACAACTTCATCACGGCTGTACCCTGTGGACATGACAAACGCTTGGTTTACATACTCAATTTCGGCAGCAACATTAGTAATGACAATACTCTCGGGGCTTTGCTCTACCGCCTGAGAAAGCTTACGAATTTGCTCTTCATCCGCCTTGTGCTCGGTAATATCAGTGATAAAACCATGCCAAAGCACTGAGCCATCGGCTTCAGCTTCTGGCAATGCGCTACCCAAGAGCCAGCGTACCGTTCCATCTTCAAACTTTACTCGGTATTCGTATCGCCAGGGCGTCAAGTCCTGCGCTGACTTCTGAATGGAGGCCACAATGCCGCTAAAGTCATCCGGGTGAAGAATAGACATCACTGGAGATGCATCTTCAACCACATCCTCTGGATTAACACGATAGATGTCGCGAATCCCCTCATTGGCGTAGGGGAAGCAGGCCGCTCCATCGCTATAAAGGCGATACTGATACACCATGCCAGGTACGCTGTTAGCAACCTTTTGCAGCAAGGTCAATGCTTCTTCACGCGCTGCCTCTATTTGTTTACGCTCGGTTAAATCCGTATTGGTACCAGACACCCGTAACGGCGTGCCATGTTCATCTCGCGTAATAAACCCGCGTGAAAGTACGGGCACATAATGCCCATCTTTATGCCGCATTCTAAATTCAAGTTCATAAGTCTCTGAATCACCCTTGATCACAGTATCAAACGCCTGATTTACTTTTTCTAAATCATCAGGATGCACAATTTGTTGCCACAAATGTTCACCCGTAGGCAGTTCATTGACCTCATAGCCCAACATATCCCACCAATGCGGTGAATAATACAAATCATTATTTTCAAGATTCCAGTCCCACGGCGCATCACGCGAGCCACGCAATACCAACTGTAAGCGCTCTTCAGAGTTTTGCAGCGCAAACTCCATATCAAGGCGTGCTTCTTCACGCGCAAAGCTTTCGAGTGCAAAACTAATGTCGTTAGCCATTTCCATGAGCAAATTTTGTACATCATCATCAAAAGCATTAATTTCACTTGCATACAAAGTAAAGGCGCCTATCGTCACGCCCCGGCGGCGCAACGGCAGCGAAGCTGAGGCACGCCAGCCAGACTTTGTACCACGCTCATGCCAGGTCGCTGTGCTTGGGTCCTGAAGAAAATCCTGCACAAAAATGGGGTGATTTTCACGTACAGCAACGCCAGTGGGGCCTTGGCCAAAAGGGTTATTAGCATCGATAGAAATATGAATACTCTGTAAATAATCATACGCATCACCACAAACAGCGACGGGCTTAATCAACGTGCTTTCAGTATCAACCAAGCCTATCCACGCCATTTTCAAGCTACCGAACTTTACTGTAGCATCACAAATATGTTGAAACAGATCTTGCTGATTGTTGCTGCGTACAATCGCTTGGTTGCAGTAACTCAGCAACGCATATAACTGTGACAGCCGCTTAATTTTATCTTCGGCTTGTTTTTGTTTAGTAATATCCTCATAAACACCTAGTAAGCCGATCACTTCATTGTTCTTATTTTTAAGTGGCACTTTCGATGTACTTAGCCAAATTCTATCGCCATTTTCAGTAGTTTGTGGTTCTACGTAATTAAGCTTAGCAACCCCACTTTCCATCACTGCACGGTCATCATCACGGTACAGGTCTGCTTGCTCTACCCACGCCATTTGATAATCATCTTTGCCGATCAAATCCACTGGCTGTGCCAAGCCTGCATCTTGCGCAAATATCCTATTACAGCCGAGATAGCGTAAATCACTATCTTTCCAAAACACTCTAATTGGCACAGTATCAATCACTTTTAGCAGTAAATCGCGCGCCGCTGCAATTTCAGCTTCAGCTTGAATATGTACAGTAATATCTTGTACGGTGCCGTGCGAAACCAAGGGATTGCCTACCGCATCAAATTTCGTGTCGCAACGCTCTTCTACCCACTTAATGCGACCATCTGCCATCAATAAGCGATGCGTGATGTTGTATGGCACTTGCGTTTTGAGTGAGTTTTCATAGGCGGCATTCACGGCATCACGGTCATCTGGATGAATCGCATTTAAAAACGCGGTATAAGTCGCGCTAAATTTCTGGGGATCCATTTCAAACAATTGGTAAATGTGATCACTCCATGCCAATCTACCAGTTTGATGATTAAGTGACCAGTTACCTAAATTTGCAATGCGCTCCGCCTCGTTAAGGCGGTACGCCTTCTCTTGCAGCATATCCTCCATGACTTTGCGCTCAGTCATATCACGCGAGATACCAAATAAGCCAATGACTTTACCTTGCACATCACACATAACCCCCTTAGAGGCTGAGTACGTGCGCACCCCATCAGGCGTAGTGACGTTTTCTTCATAAGTATTTAATACGCCGCTTTCTAAAGCGTGCAGATCATTAGCTCTAAGCATTTCCGCCTGCTCTGGTGAAAGCAGTTCGGCGTCAGTTTTACCTATAATCTGCTCAGAACTGCCGCCCAAGGCTATTGCCGCCGTTGGATTAACCAGCACATAGCGCCCATTCAAGTCTTTAATATAAATTGCATCTGACGAATTATCCGCAATCGCAGCTACCAGTTGATTGCTCTGAGATTTTTGCGCAAGCAGGGTTAACTGCTGCGCGCGCTGTTGCTGCCGCAACAAGAGTATCAGCATCATGATAATGCTCGAGATAGCAGCAAAAGCGATCAAACCAATCCAGTACAAAGTATGCCAAAGTGTGGCAAATACTTCGTTTTTATCAATTGCTGCCACCAACATCCAGTCAGTGGTAGCAATTGGACGATACACTGACAGCACTTCAACACCGCGGTAATCTTTGCCCAAAAAATGGCCTGGCTTATTTGCATTTACCGCAACTGCAGCAGGTAGCGTTGGATTATCAAGCGGGTGTTTCAAGGTAAATGCTGCATTTTTACGATGGCGCAATTCATTCAAATATACCACTGCGTCACCATCACGGCGCACTAGCAGGGTTTCTGCGCTGGCACTTGTGGTAGGCCAGGTTTGAATGAGCGGGTACAAAAACTCATCGGCCACTGTACGCAATAAAATGGTGGCCGCGGCATGTTCACCTTGTGCATCAGTCACCACCAATGGCACTAGCCAATCTAAATGTACCTTGCCGGTTGCATCTCGAAACAACTGGCTGCGTTGCATTTGTTTACTACGTATCGCCAGTGCATTTAAATCACGTACTGCCGGAGTTAACTCTAAAGGCTCACCTTGAGTTAACAGCAATTTACCTTGCTGATCCAACAGCAAAATACTGAGATAGGATTGATCTTCAATGAAATTTTTAAACCGCTCTAAAATCAGTTTTTTTTCTTGCGCACTAGCCCTACCCTGCACCACTTTATGTAAGCGATTACTTAAACCCACTGATGCAGTTAACCCCTTAGCATCGTTATTTAGTTCTGTTAACCGATGTTCAATTTGTTCAGCCTTTAGCCGCACAACGACTTCTAAATTTTGATACGCTTCTTTTTCAATCACTGGCGTTTGTAAGGTAACGAACAAAAACCCGATCAATGGCACAACTAAGCTCAACGTTATAAAAATGAGTGTTATTCGCGCCGTAGCTGGCTTTATTTTTTCCACACTAAGCTTAGGCGTTGCCAGGCTTAGTTTTTCAACCCAAGTGCTGAGCAACAAATACAGCAAGCCCGATGTCACGATCACAAATAGCCAGCCTTTAATCGTGCTGGCAAGCGCTATTTGTTCGGGGTCACGGAACAAGTTTACAACCAAGTGATCAGAAAACAATATCCAAAGGCTTGCGAACACCGCGTAAATTAACACTGATTTTAAAATAACCAGGCGCTGCACGCTGCCTGTGGCTGGGCGTGAGTCAAGTGCATCAGGCTTTGAGGCGTCGTTTTGGCTCATCGCCACACTTTCAATAGATTGAGGTTCATTGAGGCTAAAAACGGTTATTGTCCACAAACAACCGCTTGATATAGTTTATTGTTGGCTAGCATCGTCAAACTGCTTGCCAATCTCAGCAAAATCATCAAAGTTTGCAATAAAAACTTCCACTAAGTCGGGGTCAAAGTGCTTGCCGCTACCAGCCAAAATAACGTCACGCGCTACTTTATAAGGCATTGGCGCCTTGTAGGCGCGCGTTGAGGTGAGCGCATCAAACACATCTGCCAGCGCCATAATGCGCGCGCAGACAGGAATCGCATCACCTGCCAGGCCATCTGGGTAGCCTGTACCATCCCATTTTTCGTGATGCCAATGCGCGATCTGTTTGGCAATGTTTAAAAATGGGATTTGTACCTGAAAATCATTTTCAGCACTTTCAATCGCATCGCTGCCAATTTTTGAATGCGTTTGCATAATCGCCCATTCTTCCGGCGTGAGCTTACCGGGCTTGAGTAAAATGTAATCAGGGATTCCAACCTTGCCAATATCATGTAATGGCGCTGAGCGTGCAAGTAAATCAATATAACGGTCCGTGAGAATATCAGCAAAGCGCGGGTGTTGTTTCAAGTTAAGGGCTAAACAATGTACATAACCTTGGGTGCGGCGTAGATGATTACCTGTTTCAGGATCACGGATTTCTGCAAGGTGTGCCAGCGCGCAAATGCTGATTTGTTGTGTGAGGTCGTTTTCTGCCATGCGTTTAGCAACTTCGGCCTCCAGCATACCATTCTGGTTTTGAAGCCAATCACGTGCCTGCTTAGCCTCAAGCTGAGTGCGCACACGCGCTATCGCCACCACAGGTTTAATCGGCTTGGTAATATAATCAACCGCACCTAGTCTTAAGCCCAACTCTTCATCTGAAGATTCTGCGAGCGCAGTCACAAAGATAACGGGAATGCTTCGTGTAACCTCATTATCTTGCAGAGCGCTCAACACTTCGTAACCATCCATTTCAGGCATCATCACATCAAGCAGAATTAAATCCGGCTTAGGTAAATTATTGGCAATGCGCAATGCCACGGCACCTGAAGTGGCCGCCAATACGCGATAATGCGGCCGTAACAACTCGCTGAGCACGTGCAGGTTTTCAGCCGTGTCATCTACAATTAGAATGGTAGCACTGAGATTTGCGGTCATATCGGACTTAACTTATTGATTTATAAAAAAGCATGGCGATTTTACTATCACATCATCTGGCTGGCTACCTGCACCATTAGATGACTTGACCTACATCAACCTAAAAACGGCTTTTCATCCACGAAAAACACCAAATAAATCAAATGCATCATTCAATTTTCAATTTAACCTATTGGGTGTCATCGTAAATCCGTGTAATCAATTGAATTTTTTCGTGTATTTTGTGTTTTTCGTGGACCAACTGCTTTTTATAGGATAAAACTTAATCGGTAATTTTAAAATTACTTTATCTTGCCCAGTCTTGCTATGCAAGGTAAATATGCACAAACTTTTAAATCTGGCAAAAGCAACCTAACATGATGCACCTCTAACAAAAACCGCATTACTGCGGCTTTTTGTTTGTCATCTGGCTTCTACATCACGTTGGTATTTCTGCTATTGGCATCAATATACAGTGTATATCCGTATTTTTAAACTGCGTCTTAAGGCTCGCGGCTAGATTTTGCAAATCAATAAGCGCGGCATGTAGCATAAATTGCACGCGCTGTTGCCTGCCCGTCACTTGCTCCACAATGCTCAACTTTACCGCGCCTTCTCCATGGCTACTGCCATGACCACTGACATGACTGGTCGTAAAGCCGGAAATTGCGGTTTGTTGCAACAGGATATCAATTAATGTTTCTTCTAAATCAGGTGGAACGATAAGGATTAAAAGACCTTGCGGTACTGAGTTTTGCAAAGTTGTGTCTTGTGTCATATTCCACCCCTACTTAAAAAATCGTCGATAAAAAATGGGCAGCAATACCAAGGTAAGCGCGGTTGAGGTCACCAATCCACCAATCACCACAATAGCGAGCGGCTTTTGAATCTCAGAGCCTGGGCCGGTAGCAAATAACAGTGGCACCAAACCAAATGCAGCAATACTTGCTGTCATCAACACCGGTCTTAGTCGGCGTTTTGCACCTTCAATCACAATACTTAATTGATCCATCCCTTGGGCTGCCAGCAGGTTAAAGTAACTCACCATCACCACGCCGTTTAGCACCGCAATCCCCAGCAAGGCAATAAAGCCAACTGAAGCAGGCACAGATAAATACTCGCCTGAAATCCATAAACCAAACACACCGCCTATCATGGCAAATGGAATGTTAGACAAGATTAGTAAGGCTTGCTTGATTGAGCCAAAAGTGGCAAATAATAATAAGAAAATCAAGCCGATAGCGACAGGTACGACAATGGCTAATCGCGCTGCGGCACGTTGCTGATTTTCAAACTGGCCGCCTAATTTAATGGAATAACCCTCTTCCAGCTTCACTTCGCTATTGATGCGCTGCCGGGTTTCTTCTACAAAGCTGACTAAATCGCGGTCGCGGATATTCGCGGTCACCACCACCATACGCACACCTCGTTCTCTATCCACTTTTACTGGGCCTTCTTCACGCTCTATTTTGGCCACAGCTGAAAGTGGCACGTTGGTGCCATTGCCCAAGGTGAGCATTAAGTTACCGAAGTCTGACGGTGAAGCACGTAAGTCTGCGCTGCCTCGAAGCAGTACTGGCGTACGTTTTTGGCCTTCTTGCACGATCCCGATCTGCTTGCCTTCAAGCTGAGCCAGCAAGATGTTTTCAATTTCAGCAATATCTAAACCTAGCCTGCCTGCAGCTACACGGTCTATTTTAATTTGCATATATTGAACACCACTATTTTGCGGCGTATAAACATCTTGGCTCCCTTTAATCGAGTCCAAAATACTGATGATTTGTTGCGCTTTAGCATCGAGTGCCTTTAAATCAGGACCAAATATCTTAATGGCTAAATCCCCACGTACGCCTAAAATCATTTCATTCACACGCATGTCGATGGGCTGTGTAAAGCTGTAATCTAAACCCGGCATTTGCGCCATGACCTTGCGTAACTCGTCAATGAGCTCCTCTTTGGTTTTCATGCGCCATTCACTGGTAGGCTTTAAAATCAAAAAGTTATCGGTTTGATTTAAGCCCATAGGATCTAGCCCGAGTTCGTCTGAGCCTACTCTGGAAAACACGCCTTTGACCTCAGGCACCTGGCTTAAAATAGCACGTTGCACGCTCATATCTGTGAGTAGGCTTTGTTGCAGATTGATCGACGGCAATTTCTCCACACCAATAATGAGATCACCTTCATCCATGGTGGGCATAAAGGTTTTACCAATTTGCGTATAAACAACGCCGGTAATCGCTAACAACACAAAGGCACCAATTACAATCACTTTGGCATGATCTAAAGACCATTTAAGGATTGGCTCGTACACGCTTAACGCTTTTCTCACCAACCACGGTTCTTCATGACTCACTTCTTTGAGTAAAAATGAAGCCAGCACAGGGATCACAGTCAGTGATAAAAATAACGACCCCGCCAGTGCAAACATAATAGTCAGCGCAACAGGCGTGAACAGCTTGCCTTCAAGCCCTTGCAGCGTAAGTAAGGGTAAAAACACGGTAATGATAATTAACACCCCCGCTGTAACCGGCACGCTGACCTCACGCACGGCACGATAAATAATATGCATTCTGGGTAGAGAGCCTGCTTTTTTAGTGTCGGCAAGATGTGAAACTACGTTCTCAACCACCACCACTGCTGCATCTACCAGCATACCGATGGCAATGGTCAAGCCACCCAGGCTCATTAAATTGGCTGACATGTCAAAATTACGCATGAGTAAAAAAGTGAATAATGCAGACAATGGCAATATAAAAGCGATAGTTAGCGCCGCTCTAAAGTTACCTAAAAACAATACCAGCAATATCAACACCAAAACGACAGCTTCTAATAAGGCCTTAGTGACGGTGTTAACCGCACGATCCACCAAATTACCGCGATCATAAAACACATGAATGTTAGTACCTTTGGGCAGGCTGGGCGCAATTTCAGCGAGCTTGGCTTTTACGCCTTCGACCAACTTTTGTGCATTGGCACCGCGTAAACCTAACACCAAGCCTTCTACCACTTCACCTGTGCCATTACTGGTCACTGCCCCGTAACGTGTCAGTGAGCCGATGCGCACCTCGGCAACATCGGCAATTCTGACGGACATACCTTGCTCGCTACGCACAATGGTATTTTTAACGTCATCGATAGTTTTAAAGCCGCCTTCAGCGCGCACTAGCAATGACCCTTCGCCATCGCTTAACCTGCCAGCACCACCGTTACGATTATTGTTTTCTAACACGTTTTGCAGTGTATCAATGGCCACACCACGCGCATACATGCGTGCGTTGTCTGGCACAATTTCAAAACTGCGCACTAGCCCACCTAGCGCATTCACATCGGCCACCCCTGGCACTGTGCGCAATTGTGGGCGAATCACCCAGTCGAGCAAGCTACGTTTTTCTTGCAAACTCAGTGTGTCGCTTTCCACCGTAAACATGAACATCTCGCCCAAAGGCGTGGTTAATGGCGCCATACCGCCTGAAATATCAGTGGGTAAGTTGCCCCATACCGCATTCAAGCGCTCTGCCACCTGTTGCCGTGCCCAATAAATATCAGTGCCATCTTTAAAATCTACCGTAATGTCCGTTACTGCGTATTTAGCCACTGAACGCAAACCAGCCTGATGCGGGATGCCCAGCATTTCAACTTCAATCGGTGCGGTAATGCGCGCTTCGACTTCTTCTGGCGTCATGCCAGGCGCTTTAATAATAATTTTTACCTGCGTTGAAGAAACATCAGGAAATGCATCAATCGGTAAGGATTGATAAGCCAGCGTGCCAGCCGCCGCCAAACCTAGCGTGAGAATCAGCATGAGCAAGCGCTGCGTGAGCGCAAATTGGATGAGTTTAGCTAACATTATTCGCCACCCAAACCTAACCAGGCACCTTTAATAGCCGCAATGCCTGTCACTGCAATTTTTTCATCGCCCTTAAACGCTGCGTCTACAATCGCCTCATCGCCCTGCTCAGAAATGACTTTTACTGTGAGCGGACTAAACCCGGTTTTTGTTTGTACAAACACGACAGCCGCAGTACCTTGCCTTGCCAGCGCAGATTTTGGCACGCTAAAATGTTGCGATTGCCCGCCAAGGCTAATTTCAGCCTCTACAATCTGTCCTGGCGATAGCTTTTCTGCACCTGTGGTGATTTCTGCACGCAAGTGCAAGGTTTGGTCTGCTTTATTCACACTACGGATGACCGCAATCAACTTCCCGCTTGCCTGCAATTTTGGAATTTGCACTGGCATGCCTTCTTTCACAAACGGCAGACCTTCAAGAGGCGCATGGATCTCCAGCCAAAGTGGGTTTAATTTAGCAATTCTATACAGGGGCATCGCCATGTCCACACGCTGACCGCTGGTAACCATTTGCGCTAACACTTGACCGTCCATCGGCGCCATAATGCTAATGCCGCTTGTCATGCCCGAAGTGGGGCTTAACTTGCGAATAGCAACATCGCTCATGCCAGCTAAATTTAAAGCTTGCTTACGCTGAGCTAATGCAGCGCTGGCTTCTTCATGTGTGCTTTCGGTTTCTAAATAACGGCGCTGCGGAATAATGCCATCTTTCAATAGCTCAACATCTCGAGATAAGCTTTTGGCTGCCAACTTTTTTTGCGTTTGCGCTTGCAAATAATCTCGTTGCAAGTTTAGTAAATCCGGGCTGATTAAATGGGCAATCACTTGCCCTTTTTTAACACTTTGCCCTGCGGCGACGTAGAGCTGATCTAACAAACCAGACTGCGGTGCGCTTACTACACGCTCTTGACCCACCGGCACCACGATTTCCGCAGGAAAACGACGGCTACTTAACACCGTGTTTTTACCTATGCTGCTGACGCTAACGCCTAAGCTCTGTTGCTGCGTTGCAGTCATCACCACATCTGCCGCCTGTGCGGTATTGACTAAAGCAACCAAAGCGGCACTTAACAATACAAAATAATTCTTATAAAAATAACTCATGGAAGCACTCCTACGGTTTGGTTGTAGCGGGCAATGTCCCACTGCACTTGAATTTGACGGGTAGTAAATGCGCGCTCTGTCTCAAAAGTCTGTGCCTGGACGCGCAGCAAGCTGACTAAATCAGTCTCACCCAATTGAAAAGCCTTTTGTGCGAGCCTGACACTCTCTTTAGCAATATCAAACTGCTTATTAGCAATGGCTAACTCCGCACGGCTCACACTTAAATTATGCTCTGCTTCATGCATCGCAGCTTCTAGTGCGTATTTAAGCGTTTCGCGCTCGCTCAAAGCGTTACCAACACCAAGCTCTGCTGCGGCTTTAATTGGTGCGGCACGCGTTTCACCACCAAACGGAATACGCAATTTAAGCCCCACGCTATCATTGGCGGTGCTATCAAATGCACCTTTTGTACTGCGCATATTGAATAACACTTGCATGTTTTCATGGCTTTCTACTTGCGCCAAGTTGCGCTCGGTTTCTGCCAAACCCACTTTAGATTGCGCTTCAAGCCAGATTGAAGATTGACTGTAATCTTCTAGTTCAGACTGTTTTTCTTCAAAACTAGCAGGTAACTCACGTAAGCCTGTGAGTAAATAATAACGATGCCGCGCATGCATCACCTCAGCCTCGGCACGCAGCTTTCCTTTTTCCGCACGCAAGGCTTCCTGTTGTACGAGCATCACATCCGTCTTGGCCATTTCACCCGCCTGATGACGCTTTTCAACGTCGTACTGTAGCTTATTAGCGACTTCCAATTGATTGAGCGCTAAGGCGAGATTGTTGTCATTGGTGGCAATATCCCATAATGCTTCACGTAGTTGACCCGCCACATGCAGCTTCAAACTTTCTCGGCTCGCAAGCACACTGGATTGGCTCGCATCGGCGACTTTTAGGCGGTTGTTACGTTGGTTAGGTAGCCAAACTGGCAGTTCCATCTCCGCTTGCCATTCGCGTTCGCCGCGGCCACTGCCTAACACATCGTTTTGATGCAATAGACTCACAGCGGGCGCCGCGGGCAACATGGCGTTCGCCACCAATTTTTTGGCAGAAACAACCGAATCGCGTGATTGCAAAGTAGCCTGCAGTGGATGACGAAGAAATGTTTTTTCTAACACCTCGTCTAGTTGCAGATTAGGGTTAACACTAAGCGCATCAAAATGATCAACCTCATGTTGAGCTGGCTCGGCCAACGCGATATGAGCTGTCGATAGCAGTACCGTAATCGACAGCAAAATTTGGATAAAATGTCGCATGAATTCTCCTGATTTCATTTTGGAGCTAATGCCATTTTTTAGTTAATGGTGAATAGCTGAATGAAATAATATCAAAATAGCACTTGCGCTAACGCAAATACTTTAACACTTGATTAAGTCAGGAAAAAGGCGGGGCGCGCGGCTTAGATTGTGGGCGGAGATATAAAGAGAGATAGGGAAGTCGGGCAACACTAATACTAATAAATTTTGTAGCTAGCACAAATAAAAACAAAACCAGCAATACTGCAAATACTGGGGGTGGTAACAGATCGACACTATTAATACGGGCTTTATCAATGCCTACGGTATGAATCGTATCACGGACATTTTGCAGCGCATGCACGTTATCGTTGGCTTGCGTATTTGTTTGCGCAAACGCTTGCATGTGAATATGTAACCCAACACCTTGAGCAGGCGTATCCGCCTCAAAATGCCCATGAATAAACGGCGAAAAGGTTTGCAGAACTGCAAACCAAATCACAATAAACCACAGACTTTTTTTATTTGGCGCTAAAAACATGACTTACACAGTATCAGCTTTTATTAAAAAATACAAATACATTACTAATGCCATTGTTAGTATAACCTTATAATTTAAATGGTTATTTTATTGAGTGCATCTTTAATAAACGACCCTAATTAATAGGTGCGTTTTCTTGGTGTATAAGTCGAGCCAGTATTTTCAATATGCCTAAAAGTAATGCGGCCGTTGTTTACATCATACGGCGACAACTCAAGCGTCACTTTATCACCCGCCAAAATGCGTATGTGATTCTTTTTCATTTTACCGCCAGTATAGGCAATCAGTGAATGGCCGTTATCTAACGTTACGCGGTAACGCGAATCAGGTAAGATCTCCATCACAACACCGCTCATTTCAATCAATTCTTCTTTAGCCAAGGCTATTACTCCAATCATCATTTAAGACCCGCAGTTGAAGTAACAACCTAAATGAGTTTGTGACAATCTCAAACTGTGGGAATAGTGGGAAAAGTGCAAGACAACGTAAGCACTACCAAACGCCGTGCGAACTATAGTCCTACAAGCTCATTTATGCAAGCTAACAGCATGATTAAACTAAAAAAAACAGCCTATAAACTAAATCCCTTATCAAATATTATTGAAATAATGCTTGACACAGCTATTATTTACCCGTAAAAAGCATTCTAGGCGTTTGAATTTTTAATCTTTTGGTCTTTTTAAGATTGATTGTATTTAGAAACCCGAACTTTCAGGGTGCCTCCCTTTTTTAAGAGTATGGAATAAGATATGGCAACAGGTTTAGTAAAATGGTTTAATGATTCTAAAGGTTTTGGTTTCATTACACCTGACGCAGGTGGTGACGATTTATTCG
>JAURWJ010000038.1 GCA_030655015.1 Methylotenera sp.
GAAGCGCGCATGAAATTCCAAGCGCTACCACGCAACTCAAGCCCAGTACGTCTTCGTAATCGTTGTGCTTTAACTGGTCGCCCACGTGGTGTGTTTAGTAAATTCGGTATTGGGCGTAGTAAATTACGCGATTTAATGATGGCTGGCTTCGTACCAGGCGTCACTAAAGCCAGCTGGTAATAGGAGGAATAGCTATGAGTATGAGTGATCCGATTGCCGACATGTTGACGCGTATTCGTAATGCGCAAATGGTCAATAAAGCGGTTGTTGCTATGCCTTCATCAAATGTTAAGACTGCTATTGCTAGCGTGCTTAAGGATGAAGGATATGTAGAAGATTTTGCAGTGCAAACTGAAGGTGGTAAAGCTACCTTGACTATTAGTTTGAAGTACTATGCTGGCCGCCCAGTTATTGAGCGTATACAGCGTATTAGCAAACCTGGTTTGCGTGTATACAAAGGGAGTCAAGAGATTCCTAAAGTAATGAATGGCCTTGGTGTGACGATTATGTCTACATCTAAGGGTGTAATGACAGATCGTAAAGCTCAAGCTGCCGGTATCGGTGGTGAAGTGCTATGCGTAGTGGCTTAAGGAGAAGCAAATGTCACGTGTTGCTAAAAATCCAGTAGCTATTCCTGCTAAAGTAGAAGTTGTGTTGAGTGCTGATGCAATCAACGTAAGCGGACCTTTAGGTAAGTTAACTCAAGCTTTAACTTCGGCAGTTGTGCTGAAAAAAGAGGGTGATGCCATTACCTTTGCTGCAGCTAATGATGCCCAGCATTCGCAAGCTATGTCAGGTACCGTACGTGCCTTGGTAGCCAATATGGTGAAGGGTGTTTCAGAAGGTTTTACACGTAAATTAACGCTAATTGGCGTTGGTTACAAAGCGGCTGCACAAGGTCCTGTATTGAACCTAGAGTTGGGCTATTCACATCCAATTAACCACAAGATGCCTGCAGGTGTTACTGTTGCAACGCCTACGCCAACCGAAATTGTGTTGACGGGTGTTGATAAGCAGGTGATTGGTCAGGTTGCAGCGCAGATTCGTGCTTATCGTGCTCCGGAGCCATATAAAGGCAAAGGTGTTCGTTATTCCGATGAAGTTGTTGTAATTAAAGAAACCAAGAAGAAATAAGGCTTAAAAAATGAACAACGTAAATAATCGCTTGCGTCGTGCACGTAAAACCCGTGCCAAAATTGCAGAGCTAAAAGTTACACGCT
>JAURWJ010000042.1 GCA_030655015.1 Methylotenera sp.
GAGCGTAATGCCAATGCAGGCATCGTGGTGGGTATTACACCTGAAATAGATTACCCAGATAATCCGCTTGCTGGCATGGAATTGCAACGCAAACTGGAAGGCCATGCGTTTGTGCTGGGCGGTAGTAATTACAACGCTCCTGGGCAATTAATCGGCGACTTTTTAGCCAATAAGCCTTCTACCAAGTTTGGCGAAGTCACGCCTTCCTACGCGCCCGGGGTGCATCTCACTAATTTAGATAGCGCACTCCCTGAATTTGCCATTACGGCAATTCGTGAGGCGATACCTGAGTTTGCCAAACAAGTTAAAGGCTTTGATTTGGCTGATGGTGTACTCACAGGCGTAGAAACGCGCACATCATCGCCCATCCGCATCAAGCGTGACGATGTTACTTTGCAAAGCATCAATACCCAAGGCTTATACCCTTGTGGTGAAGGTGCAGGCTATGCAGGGGGTATTTTATCGGCTGGTGTGGATGGCATTAAAGTGGCAGAAGCGGTAGCATTGAGCATCGTTAATCCGATAAAAAGTAGTTAATGTCACTTTATTGTAACTAAAGTCACTATCGGCACTCTAACGTTGGGGTAATCTAAGCATCACTACATAAGGAGAAATACCATGAAAGCAAACGTAGGTGGAATAGATCGCATTTTACGCATTGTGGTTGGATTAGCTTTAATCGCTTGGGTCTTATTGGCTGAGGGGCCAGTTTGGGCTTGGATAGGGGTGGTGCCGCTGGCGACGGGCTTAATTAACTTTTGCCCGCTCTATGGCATTTTTGGTATTAGCTCTTGCAAAACAAAGTGATAGATAAAAATCCAGCGGTGCTTATTTTGACTACATTTCCACCGCTAGATTTTTATGCCTTCATTACTGCCTAATCAAATAATCAAATGCACCAAGGGCAGCCTTAGCGCCATCACCCATGGCGATAATGATTTGCTTATAAGGGACGGTGGTTACGTCGCCTGCCGCAAACACGCCTGGCAATGAAGTTTGCCCATGTGCATCAACGATTACTTCATTAAACTTACTTAACTTCAACCCGCTGGTTTTTAGCCAGTCGGTATTCGGTAATAAGCCAATTTGTACAAACACGCCGGCCAATTCAATGGTATGCAGTGCCTTGGTTGCGCGGTCTCTGTAAATCAAACCATTTACTTTTTGCTCGACACCGGTAATTTCAGTGGTTTCAGCGTTAAGAACCACAGTCACATTAGTCAAGCTGAACAATTTGTTCTGCAAAATGGCATCTGCACTCAATTTGTCACTATGCTGCAACAGCGTCACATGGCTGACAAAACCAGCCAAATCAATCGCCGCCTCAACGCCTGAGTTGCCGCCACCAATCACAGCGACATGCTTCCCTTTAAACAAAGGCCCGTCACAATGAGGACAGTAAGCCACACCTTTACCGCGATATTCTTTCTCACCTGGGATATTGAGCTCTTTCCAGCGCGCACCCGTTGCAATAATCACAGATTTACTCTTGAGCGTTGCGCCACCTTCGAGTTTCACCTCAACCAGGCCGCCACCTTCAACTAGGGCATTCAATGATTGCGCGCGCTGTAAGCGCATAATATCTACACCGTATGAAGTGACATGCTCTTCAAAAGCTGCCACCAGTTTAGGGCCTTCAGTTTCTTTTACGGAAATAAAGTTTTCAATCGCCATCGTATCCATCACCTGCCCACCGAAACGGTCAGCAACGATGCCAGTTCTAATGCCTTTACGTGCGGCGTAAATGGCGGCTGAGGCACCCGCTGGGCCGCCGCCTATCACTAATACATCATACGGTGCTTTGCTGTCTATTTTTTTGGCTTCGCGCGCAACCGCACCAATGTCAATTTTGGGCAGAATCTCGTCCAGCTCCATACGGCCAGCACCAAATATCTCACCATTTAAATAGGTGGTTGGCACAGACATAATATCGCGGGCTTTGACTTCATCCTGATAAAGTGCGCCGTCAATCATCACATGGGTAATGTTAGGGTTAATGACGGCCAACATATTTAACGCTTGCACCACATCTGGACAATTATGACAACTGAGCGAGATATAGGTCTCAAAATGGAAGCTGCCTTCAATCGCTGCAATTTGCGCGATTTTTTCGGCCTCTAGTTTCATCGGGTGACCGCCCGTATGCAATAGTGCTAATACTAAAGATGTGAACTCATGACCCATGGGAATGCCAGCAAAACGCACGCCTACAGGCTTGTGTGCCTCGGCATGAGTTACACCACGTTTAACAGCAAATGAAGGTTTGCGCGCATCGTCTTCCATCGTCAGGGTGATTTTGTCTGACATACTCGCGATTTCTTCCAGCAACGCATGCATTTCTTTTGCTGCGGGAGTTTCATCTAATGAAGCGACCAACACAATAGGCTCACGCAACATTTGTAAATAGGTTTGCAGCTGGGTTTTAATATTGGGTTCTAAGGCCATGATTGTTCTCTTTTTAAAATTTCATGTGGCTGCTTTTAAATAGGCATCCAACTTGACTTAAAATAAAAGGCATTATCTTTTGAATAATGCCCTTGTTATTTGCCTGCACTAAGGGATGTTTGCCCGTTAGCGCAGTATTTCCTTGCTTGAAGTGATCGTTAGATCTTGCCTACCAGGTCTAATGATGGTGTTAATGTTTTAGCACCTTCTTGCCATTTTGCTGGACAAACTTGACCTGGGTGAGCCGCCGTGAATTGCGCAGCTTTCAATTTACGTAGTGTTTCTTTCACATCACGCGCAATTTCGTTGCTGTGGATTTCAACAGTTTTAATGACGCCTTCTGGATTGATCACGAAAGTACCGCGTAATGCCAGGCCTTCTTCATCAATATGCACATCAAATGCACGTGTTAATTGGTGTGTCGGGTCACCCACTAGTGGGAATTGCGCCTTACCCACAGCTGGTGATGTTTCATGCCATACTTTGTGTGAGAAGTGTGTGTCTGTTGTAACGATATACACTTCTGCGCCCGCTTTTTGGAACTCAGCGTAGTTGTCTGCAGCATCTTCAACTTCGGTAGGGCAGTTAAATGTAAATGCTGCCGGCATAAAAATCACAACAGACCATTTGCCCTTTAGGCTTTCGTCTGACACTTCAATGAATTTACCGTTATGGAAAGCTTGTGCTTTAAACGGTTTAATTTCGGTATTTATTAATGACATAATATTTTCCTATCTAATTATTAATGCTACTGGGTTAAAAGAGCTATAAATTTAAGGTTTTAATTATAGAGAGCGCATTTAAATAAATCCAATACATCATTCTTATGGTATTGATAAGAATAATTTATGCATAAGAGGCTTATCAATGCAATGTCAGTCGTTTTATTCAAAATGCGTTTTTTTAAGTCTGCGTTACTGTAATGCTTTGTGTCGCACTTTTACCAAAATTATCATGCCAGGTCACCTCCACAATATCGCCCACTTTAGCGTCTTTTAGCCTGAAAATAAGATAAGGGTTTTTGGAGATTCCCGTTCCCCATTGTGCTTCAAGCACGGTTTTACCATTCAAAGTTGCCATAAGTAACTGTATAAAATGCGCTGGGATTAACTGCTCAATATCATTTTTTCTGCGCCCCGTTTCCATCGGGTGGCTCATTAACACTTTTACTTCAACAATATCGCCTGTCAGTTGGGCGCGCATTTTAATCTTATCCGCAATCAGTTCTACCATATCAATCGCACCCACTCTCTAACACCACCACATTTTTCACCTGAGTAAAGTATTGACTGCCAGCCTTGACGATCACTTTAATCTCTGAGGTTTCCGCCATTTTAATTCGTGTGACTACATAGGGTTCAGCGCCATTGCTGAACATAAAATTGGCAATTAACGGCGTTGGATTTTTTTCTACCAATATCGCAATCGCCTCTGTGTTGGCAATGTTACTTCGCACTTCCACCGGTACAACAGCACCATTTTCCGCACGTTCAGGCGCAATAATTTTGATGTCCTGACTTAAGGTTTCTGCATCGATGTTTAAGTGTTTAGTGGCCTCAGCTAATTGCGCAGCTTCAAAAGCTGACTTATTCCACAGCGCCGCCAATGCGTTAATCGGGGCCAATACAATGACGCTAAATAGGCCTAATAAAAAATCCCTGCGTCGCATGGTATTACTCCCAAAATTTTGATTTTTTCACATCACCCATCATTTGCCTGAGCTGCTTTAAACGTGCCTCAACCATAGATTTTTGATAAAAATCACCATCGCCGGCTTTTGCTGCCAACTCCATTTGCTCAATGGCACGTGCTAAATCATACTTTCTGTAATAGGCTTCACTCTGCGCTTGATGGCTCAGTAACACCTTGTTTTGCATGGTATATGACTTGGCTAACACATCATACAAATAAGCATCATCTGGATACAAGCTTTGCTTGTCTTTAACTAGATGTATCGCTTTTTCTGCTTGCCTCACTGCTAAAAAATGCTCGGCATAACCATAAATTAAAGCCCGATTATCTGGGTAACGCTTTAATGCTAGCGCATACTCGTTGGCAGCCTGTGCTGGATTATTTCTGGCGACTTCTAATCGTGCGCTTAAGTTTTCTATCATGGCATGTGACGGTGCATTTTTTTTAAGCCAAGTGATTTCGTTTTCGGCCTGCACGAAGGCACGCTTAAGTACGTAAGCAATCGCCAAACCATAATGCTCGGCAGCGGCATTGGTAAAACGATGTTCACGTATGTTCTGCTCAAACACGTCAATTGCATTTTGTACATTGCCTTGGGTTGCGCGTAACTTGGCGCGTACATATTGAAACTCCACACTATCAGATACTTGCTTATAAGGCATTTGTTCAACACGATTGGTTACATCAGCAATACGCTCACTGGTGAGTGGGTGAGTGCGTAAAAAGCTAGGTGCGCCGCCTTCAGCAAAGCGCGAACCACGCTGCAAAGTGGTAAAAAACGCAGGCATAGCGCGCACATCAAAACCGCCGCTATCTAGTATCTGCAATCCGATACGATCAGCTTCCCGCTCATGTTCGCGCGTGTAATCAAGCTGACTTTGTACTCCCACAGCCGATGCTGTAGTTAACGCGCCGGTAGCAAGCTGCGGATTTGAACGCGCCACAAGCAACGCTATGGCAATACCAGCAAGTATTTTAAACATGTCATATTTTTGCGCGGCCAGCATACGCGCTAGGTGACGCTGTGTGACATGGCCAATTTCATGCCCCAGTACGCTTGCCAATTCAGATTCACTGTTTGCGCCTAAAATCAAGCCGGTGTGCACCCCAATTACGCCGCCCGGCATTGCAAACGCATTGATTGAGCTATCTTGCACCACAAAAAAATTAAATTTTTGGCGTTTGTCCGGCCCATTGGCGACTAATTTCCCGCCTAATGACTGCAAATAATCCGTGACTTCGACATCTTGCAGCACATCATCACTTACCGCGACTTGACGCAAGATTTGCTCGGCAATCGCCTGCTCTTGCAACGGTGATAATACGGACGCCGACACATCTCCCAAATCGGGCAGTTCATTAGTAAATGCCGTCGGTGTAGCAAACATTGAGGCAAGTACTAAAATAATAATTGGTAACTTTATTTTCATTGTTGTTATGATAACGTTTACAGTCATTCAGTTCATAAAAAATGTTTCAAACTATATCATTACCCTTTAATTACGGCATGAAATTACACCATGAATACCTCTAACCAACCCCTTACGCACTTCGATAATGGCGGTCAAGCGCACATGGTCAATGTGGGCGAAAAAGCTGAAACGCATCGTATTGCTATTGCCTGTGGTCGCATCAGCATGCTGCCCACCACCCTCAAACTTATCGAGCAAGGCAATGCCAAAAAAGGCGATGTACTAGGTATCGCACGCATTGCTGCCATTCAGGCCAGCAAAAAAACTTCGGACTTAATTCCGCTTTGCCACCCAATCGCATTAACCCGAGTAGCCGTGAGCTTTGATATTATTGAGGAATCCTCTAGTGTTTTGTGTACCGTTACTACTGAAACGTATGGTAAAACCGGGGTAGAGATGGAGGCGCTAAGTGCAGTGAGTGTGGGCTTACTTACTATCTACGATATGTGCAAGGCAGCAGACCGCGGTATGACTATCAGTGACATTAGGTTGCTGGAAAAACATGGCGGCAAATCAGGAGATTGGCTTGCGTTGACGTAGCGTCAAGCATTACAGAATTAGTTTACGTGTGCTCTACCAATTGTTCAAAGCTAGCCACCGCAACTGGTTTGCTGAAATAATAACCTTGAAAATAATCGCAACCGAATGATTTCAACTGCTCAAACTGTTCTAACTGCTCCACTCCTTCTGCCACAATGTCACAGTGAATCGTCTTACCTACAGCTAATATCATTTGTATAATCGCGGCATCGTTAGAGTCTGTCAGCACATCCTGCACAAATGATTGGTCTATTTTAATTTGAGTCACTGGCAGTTTTTTAAGGTAAACCAACGAAGAGTGGCCGATACCAAAATCATCCAGCGATATTCTTATCCCCATCTGTTTTAACACATTAATTTTATTGACTACATCATCAATGTTGTCAATCACTGCAGTTTCAGTGAGCTCTAGTTTTAGTAAATCCGGGTTAATGTCAGTGGCTGCCAAAATTTCACGTAACTCTTGAATAAAATTAATGTATAAAAATTGTTTGGCACTGATGTTGACTGAGAGTTTAATTTTGCTTAAATTAGGGTGATTTTCCCAAGCTTTAAGTTGCTGACAAGCCTGCTGCAGCACCCAGTGCCCAATTTTAATAATTTGATTATTTTTTTCAGCGATAGGTATAAATTCTGCAGGGCCAATATTGCCCATCACTGGGTGCGTCCATCTTAATAACACTTCTGCTGCGATGATCGCTTTATTAACATCAACAATACTCTGATAATGCAGAAGAAACTCCTGATTTTTAATGGCTACTGACAGTGCAGTCTCTATCGCGAAGATTTTCTCTATGCGTTCCTGCGTGATTTGATCATAGAAACGATAAGTATTGCGTCCAGCCGCTTTTGATTGATGCATCGCAGTGTCCGCATGTCTTAAATGCGCTTCAAAACCGAGCTGGTCATCGTTAAATAAAGTCACACCCAAGCTTGCGCTGGCATTAAACTCAAATAAATCAAAAGAATAGCTTTTGTTGAGCTCAGCTAATAATTTTTGGGTCACTTCGATTGTCTGCTGGTACGCTAGGTTTTGCTGCGTATCCAGATTTTCAATAATTACAATAAATTCATCGCCACTGAGTCGCGCAACGGTGTCGCCTGCCCGAATCGCTTGTTGAATTCTATTGGCAGCTTCTATCAGCACCTGATCACCCACATCGTGACCTTTTGTTTCATTGAATACTTTAAAGTGATCTAAATCAATAAAGATAAGTGCACAATAAGTTTTTGTGCGCTGGCTAATTAGCACCGCATGCTGAAATCGATCAACCAGTAAGCGTCTGTTTGGCAGGCTAGTCAATGCATCATAGTAGGCAAAGTTTTCGATCTCCTGCTGTGCCTTTTTTTGCACAGAAATATCTCGCATAAAGCCTGTTACCAATGGCAAACCTTCTTCTTTTAATGAAACCAGCGTTAGCTCGACCGGAAACTCACTGCCATCCGCGCGCATCCCTGTAATCTCTATGCGCTGATTAAACACATGCTTCTCATCGGTGACCACATATTGCCGATGCCCATCCTCATGAAATTTTCGCAAGCGGGCAGGGATAATCATCTCAGACATTGGCTTGCCTAACACTTGTTCTTTTTTATAGCCAAAAATCCGTTCTGCCGCTGGATTAAACTCAACCACCTCGCCAGCATCATTGATGCTTACAATCGCGTCTAGTGCACCATCAACCACCGCGCGTAGTTTTTTATCATTTTCACGTAAGGCATTTTCGGCAAGATTGCGTTCAGATTGCAGCACTGAAATCAGCAACATGGTCACTACTAACGTCACCATAAACGTCCACAACGAAAAAATACCTTCGCTCATATCTGTACTATAAAATGCGCCGTAACCTTGGGCCGTAAACCATACCGCAATGCTGGATAAGCTAATCACTACCAGTGAGCCGCCCACAATGCCAAAATTCATGGAGGCCCAAATTAGAATCGGTAAAATCAAAAAGATAGAGAGCATGAATTGATTATTCACACTGGGTACCAATGATGAAATCACAATCTCACCGATGACAAAAAGCATTAACCAAGCGAACAATTGGTAATATTGACGCGCTTCCACATGCATACGTGCTTTGCCTACATTAAGCACTAGCGGTAGCGCGAGTAACACACCGATACTGTCACCCACCCACCAGATAAACCATATTCTGACCATATTTTCCGGTGTGGTTAAACCGCTTAAATACAAAGAAAGTATGCCGCCAGTGGCTGAAACCAACATGCCAAGCAAGGCAATAAAAATCAACAGCACAATATCTTTTTGCTTAATGAGGCTATGGTTAAAATTAGATTTTTTTAAAAGATAAGCCGCTAGAAATGGCGCTAAAGTGTTGGTGCATGCAATTGCCACAGATGTGAAGAAAGGCAATCCAACCGATAATTCAGCTAAAAAAGCCGCTGTATAAATAGCAGGTAAACTGATGTTACCCCAGCGCATAATGGCACCAACGGCAACGCCTGTTGGTAGCCACATCAGCGTTGCAACAGACTCTTTATAAGGCACCATGAGCCCAAGCCTTGCTGCGACATAATAGGTTAAGGCCACAAAAATAAAGGTAATGGCTAACGATTTAAGGGTGGTGGGTGAGTGGGTGCTAACGCTATTCGTACCTCGCATTTTGGAATCACTACTTAACATCAATATCAAGCCCATCTTGCACCAACTCTGCCGCACGCAACACTGCACGCGCTTTGTTTTGCGTTTCTATCCATTCACTTTGCGGAATTGAATCAGCCACAATGCCAGCACCAGCCTGCACATACAGCCTATTATTTTTGATCACGCCGGTTCTAATGGCAATCGCCACATCCATGTCACCATTAAAGCCTAAGTAACCCACCGCACCTGCGTAAATGCCACGCTTACTCGGCTCCAGTTCATCGATAATTTCCATGGCGCGCACTTTAGGTGCACCACTGACAGTGCCGGCAGGAAAGGTAGCTTTAATCACATCAATTGCATCCATGCCAGGTTTGAGCTTTCCCTCAACATTGCTCACTATGTGCATCACGTGTGAATAACGCTCAATCATCATATTGTCGGTGACTTTAACTGAGCCGGTCACGGCAACCCGACCCACATCATTACGTCCTAAATCCATTAGTTGTACGTGTTCTGCACGCTCTTTGGGGTCTGCTAATAACTCTTCAGCCAAGGCAATGTCTTGCTCACGATTTTTCCCACGGGGGCGTGTGCCGGCAATCGGACGCGCTGTGACGGTGCCGTTTTCAAGGCGGACTAAGATCTCGGGCGAAGCACCCACTACGTGATGATCACCCATGTCGTAATAAAACATATAAGGTGATGGATTCAAGCTGCGCAAAGCACGATACAGTGAAAGCGGTGGCGCAGAGAAAGCTTGTGACATGCGCTGTGAAAGTACCACTTGCATAATATCGCCATCTAGAATGTATTGTTGCGCGCGCTTCACTGCTGCTTTAAAGTTTTCTTCACCGAATTCTGAAGTTGCTTCAGTTTTTAGTGTAGGCATAGATTCAGGAATCGTCACCGCTTTACGTAACTTTGTGGCTAAATCACTTAAGCGTTTTTTTGCATGGTCATAAGCGCCACTCTCAGACGTATTGGCATAAACAATAAAATAAAGCTTGCCGCTCAAATTATCGACTACTGCTAACTCTTCTGACACCATTAGCAGTACGTCTGGCGTGTTAATTTCATCAGCCTTGGCTGTATTGGCTAAACGCTTCTCGATATAGCGTACAGTTTCATAACCGAAATAACCGGCTAAGCCGCCTGTAAAACGAGGCAAACCTTCATAAGGCGGCGTTTTAAAACGTGCTTGATAGCTTTTAACAAAATCCAGGGGGTTCGTATTTTCGGCAACTTCAACAACTGTGTCGCCTTCAAATACCTGTACTTGCCTGCCATGCGCCACAATACGTGTTTTTGCAGGCAGGCCGATAATTGAGTAGCGACCAAAGCGCTCGCCACCCTGTACAGATTCTAGCAAGTAAGAAAACGGCTGATTCGCCAGTTTGAGGTAAAGCGACAACGGAGTATCGAGATCAGCAAAGGTCTCCAGCACCAATGGGATGCGGTTATATCCCTGCGCCACGAGGGCATTAAATTCGGTTTGATTGATTGGACTAAACATAAAATTCTCACAATAATTAAGATGGGTAAATGGTGTAACTCTATAGGGTTTATAACCACCACCATCGCCAACTATTTGTTTTAATGTTACTAATTTTCATGTTGAAGTGCTTAAAAATAAATGTGTATGTGTCACTATTTAAGTTAACGTAATAAATCCAGCACGTTGCCTATGTTATCAATCAAGGCATCCACTTCAGTTACCTTGATGCGTTGTCCTTGATTATAACCATAAGGTACAGCGAACATTTTGCAACCAGCACTGCGCGCCGCGCTGATATCGGTTTTGGAGTCGCCAACCAAGGCAACTTCTTGTGACGAAACGCCAAATTGCTCACACACGTACAAAATTTGATCAGGCTCAGGCTTTTTTCTCGGCAAAGTATCACCAGATACTACTAATTCAAAAAATGGCAATAAATCATGCTTTGCCAACAATGGTAACGTAAAGCTGCCGGGTTTATTAGTCACACAGGCCATGCGCAAGCCAGAATTTTTGATGGCATGCAAGTCAGCCACTACATTTGGGTAAAGCTGACTTTCCGTCACAATTTGCGCATAATATTCAAAAAACAAAGCTTGTGCGGTTGCCTGCAAAGCAGGCTCTGGCTCACCGTCCAATTGCCCGGTTAAACAGCGTTTAATCAATGTAGTTGCACCATCACCGATGTAAGTTGTAATTTGCGCCGCGGTCAGTGTAGGCAAGCTCATTGTTGCCAGCATGTTGTTTGCTGCGCGTGCAATTTCTGGCGCGGTGTGTACTAAAGTGCCGTCTAAATCAATTAAGACGGCTTTAATCGTAAATCCTAACAATGATTAAACCGTTGCTAAGGCATCACGCAATGATTTCACCACCGTATTATAACGGTTAGGGTCTGTGTCTTTAGGTGAGCCAAACACGGCGGAGCCTGCGACAAATGTATCTGCGCCCGCACGCGCGATTTCTGCAATGTTTTGCGCATTCACACCGCCATCGACTTCAAGCCAAATTTGACGGCCTGTTTTCTCAAAGTAAGCATCAATTTTTGCACGAGCAAGTTTCAATTTTTCTAAAGTTTCAGGAATGAATTTTTGACCGCCGAAACCGGGGTTCACTGACATCAACAAAATCATATCCACTTTATCCATCACGTGGTCTAAGTAACTAAGCGATGTTGCCGGGTTAAACACCAAGCCAGATTTACAGCCTAACTCACGTACCAAGCTCAGGCTACGGTCGATATGCTCAGACGCCTCAGGGTGAAACGTAATAATATTGGCCCCCGCTTTTGCAAAGTCAGGAATAATGCGATCTACCGGCTTTACCATCAAATGCACGTCAATCAGCGCGCCTACTTTTTTTGACGTTTCACGAATGGCATCACATACCAAAGGACCAATCGTCAGGTTAGGCACATAGTGGTTATCCATCACATCAAAATGCACAATGTCAGTACCAGAGATAATCACATCCTCAATCTCTTGGCCAAGTTTGGCAAAGTTTGCAGAAAGAATACTAGGGGCAATTCTAAAAGTTTTATCCATGGCTGTGTCCGTCAAATAAATAATTGATAATAGTAAAACGTTATTTTAACCCGATTTTTCACTATTAACATGAAGCTTCTTGCTTAACCTAAGCCAATCCATCAAAATTACACCTATGCAGTTATATGTTATAGGTGTGAACCACACTACCGCCCCCATCCAAATCCGTGAGCATGTGGCTTTTAATAGCGAACATCTCGGCAGCGCCCTGCGCGAGCTCACTTTACACGACGCTACTGAAGCTGCGATTTTATCTACCTGCAATCGTACCGAGCTTTACTGCAGTACTGATAATCCGCAAAAACCACTGGCTTGGTTATCGCAATATCATCAGCTTGATCAAAACTTGATAGCGCCTTACATTTATACGCTGCCTAATGATGAGGCCGTCAAACATGCGTTTAGAGTAGCGTCTGGCTTAGATAGCATGGTGCTGGGCGAGCCGCAAATTTTGGGGCAATTTAAGCAGTCGGTCAAAATTGCGCAAGATGCCGGGACGCTAGGTACCTTGTTGCACCGGCTGTTTCAACGCACGTTTGAAGTGGCGAAAGAAGTACGTACCAACACAGATATTGGCGCCAACTCCATTTCGATGGCGGCGGCGGCCGTCAAGCTTGCGCAACGTATTTTTGGCAACATCAGCGAGCAAAAGGTATTGTTTATTGGCGCGGGTGAGATGATAGAGCTTTGCGCCGATCACTTTGTCGCCCAACATCCAAAAAGCGTGACGATTGCTAACCGCAGCATTGAGCGCGGCTCCAATCTGGCAGAAAAAATTCAAACGCAGGGCACTAATGCGCAAGCTATTTTGCTCAATGATTTACCTGCCCACTTTGCCGATTTCGACATTGTCGTTACCTCAACCGCCAGTCAATTACCGATCATAGGCTTAGGCATGGTAGAAAGTGCGATTAAAGCGCGCCGCCATCGCCCAATTTTTATGGTGGATTTGGCCGTTCCGCGCGACATTGAGCATGAAGTAGCCGAGCTGGACGACGTGTTTTTATACACGGTAGATGATTTGGCGCAGGTAGTTTCTGATGGGCTGGAAAATCGTCAGTCAGCCGCTGTTGAGGCTGAAATGATCGTGACTACGCGCGTTGAAGGCTTTATGCAATGGTTTAAAAAGCGTGAAGCCGTGCCAACGATTAAAGCCTTGCGCGACCAAGTGGATGCCATGCGAAAAGCCGAGTTTGAAAAAGCACTAAAAATGTTACAAAAAGGTGAAAATCCTGAAAAAGCACTGGAGGCATTGAGTATTGCGCTTACCAACAAATTTCTACACGCGCCCAGCCACGCCTTACACCAATCGCATGGCGATGAACATGCAAAACTTGAAAACGTGTTGCAACAACTTTATCAAATCAAGCCTTATTAAAAGCCCAATCCAATGAAACCAAGCATGATTAAAAAACTCGCCACGTTAAGCGAGCGTTTAGATGAATTAAACCGCCTGATGAGCTCTGAGGGCGCGACGAACAACATGGATAATTATCGAAAAATTACCCAGGAACATGCCGAAATTACACCGATTGTTGAGCAATATCACGCCTTTGAATTAGCGGAAGCCGACATCAAAGAAGCGCAAAGCATGCTAAGCGACCCTGATATGAAAGAATTTGCACAAGAAGAAATTGAGGCAGGCAAGGCAAAATTGGAAGCCATTGAAAACGCATTGCAAACGCTACTACTGCCTAAAGACCCCAATGATGAAAAAAACATCTTTTTAGAAATTCGCGCAGGTACGGGTGGTGATGAATCGGGCTTATTTGCAGGCGATTTATTCCGTATGTACAGCCGCTATGCAGAACGTCAAAAATGGAAAGTAGAAATTATGTCCGCCAATGAGTCTGAAGTGGGCGGCTACAAAGAAATTATTGCCAAAATTGAGGGTTATGGCGCGTATTCCAAGCTGAAATTTGAGTCGGGCGGCCACCGCGTACAGCGTGTGCCGGACACTGAAACGCAAGGCCGTATCCACACCAGCGCCTGTACTGTGGCTGTGTTGCCAGAGGCGGATGAAATTAATGATGTTGTGATTAACCCGGCGGATATTCGCATCGACACCTATCGGGCTTCAGGTGCCGGTGGACAGCACATTAACAAAACCGACTCTGCCGTGCGCATTACCCACGCCCCGACAGGCATTGTGGTGGAGTGCCAAGAAGGCCGCAGTCAGCACGCTAACAAAGCCCAAGCCTTTGCCGTGTTAGCGGCGCGCATTAAAGCCAAACAAGTCGATGAGCAGCAAAGTAAAATCGCCAGCGAGCGTAAAAGTTTAATTGGTTCTGGCGATCGCTCTGAGCGCATTAGAACCTACAACTACCCGCAAGGCCGCATTACCGATCACCGCATTAACCTCACGCTATACAAAATTGATGCAATTACGGAAGGCGACATGGACGAGTTGATCGGTGCGTTATCGGCTGAGCATCAGGCTGACTTGTTAGCGAGCTTGGGTGAAGACCGCTAAAGTCTTTGTAAAAATGACCATTCACGAAGCGCTGCTTGAAGCGCAGACCGCACTCGCGCAATGGGTAGCAGCAAACGAAGCGAAGCTTGAGGCGCAGATGTTAATACAGCATGTGCTTAATGTAAATCGGGCGTGGTTGATTGCGCATGCAAATGACGGCTTACCGCCTGATGCTCACGCAGACTTCGAGTTATTATTAAATCGTCGCTTACTAGGCGAGCCCATCGCTTACATTTTAGGTTATCGCGAGTTTTATGGGCTCAAACTTAAAACAACGCCCGACACACTTATTCCACGCCCTGATACCGAAACATTGGTAGAAGCGGCATTAGCCAAAATCTCCCCCTTAAAAGCTTAAAAAATTTTGGATTTAGGTACCGGTACCGGTGCGATTGCTTTAGCAATCGCAAGCAGATGCACTGAGGCGCAGGTGACAGCAGTTGACGCCTCACAAGCCGCGTTAAACATCGCCATTGAAAATGCTAAAAATTTGAATATAAGCAACATTCACTTTATGTTAAGCGATTGGTTTGCTACGCTAGAAAACCACGAAAAATTTGATGTGATTGTGAGTAATCCACCCTACATTGAGCAAAGTGATATGCATTTAACCCAAGGCGATTTACGCTTTGAGCCAATGTCGGCCTTAGCTTCAGGCGAGGACGGTTTAAATGATATTCGTAAAATTATTGATGATTGTTTAGTTTACCTAAAGCCACA
>JAURWJ010000043.1 GCA_030655015.1 Methylotenera sp.
TGGCAACAACAAGGGGATGGCGTCGAATTAATGGTTTTGATAAATTCAAAATACTGGTGGCCGAGACTGGAATCGAACCAGTGACACGCGGATTTTCAATCCGCTGCTCTACCGACTGAGCTACTCGGCCATTAAATCAAACTTGTGCAAACGTCGGTAAATGTTTGCAAGCCGCGCATTATAGCAAACTTCATCACAATCTGACAAAATATTTCTCATATTTTAACTAATGCAGATGAAGTATGTAGCAGGCATCAGTGTTAAGTAAGCCGCTCTGATGTAAAATCTGTGACTATGAAATTTAATATCTCTCAGCCAAACTCCGCTCCTAATGATTCGACGCTTAAAAGTGCGTTGCTCAATAAAATTAACACCAAAACTAAACCGTTAGGTTCTTTGGGAGGTTTGGAAGCGATCGCATTACAGATTGGCCTGATACAGCAAACGCTAAGCCCGCGTTTAAGTCAGCCGACCATGCTCGTGTTTGCAGGGGACCACGGTATTGTAGAGGCGGGCGTGAGTCCTTATCCGCAGGCGGTGACCGCGCAGATGGTACTCAATTTTCTGCAAGGCGGTGCGGCCATTAACGTATTCGCACGTCAAAACAATATGCAGTTGCGTGTGGTGGATGCTGGCGTAAATTATCATTTTGAAGCGCATCCAGACTTAACTCATGCCAAAGTGGCGTTGGGTACACATAACTTTTTGACCGAACCTGCAATGTCGTTAGCTCAATGCGAGCAAGCACTTGTTGCCGGTGCTACAATGAGTTGCAAAGAAACTAATGCGGGCGCCAACGTATTTGGTTTTGGTGAGATGGGCATTGGCAATACGTCTTCTGCCAGTTGCTTAATGAGCTTGTTGTGTTGTCTGCCAATCGAACAATGTGTTGGACGTGGCACTGGTTTGGATGATGCAGGCCTAGCTCAAAAAGTGGCTGTTTTAACGCAGGCACTCAATTTTCATCAAGTGAATAGCGTAGATACATTGCAAGTGCTGACTACATTTGGTGGTTTTGAAATTGCGATGATGGTGGGCGCAATGCTCGGCGCGGCAGAACAAAAGTCGGTATTGTTGATTGATGGTTTTATCGCCACCGCTGCTTTGTTAGTGGCTTACAAATTACAGCCTAATATATTGCACTACTGCGTGTTTACACATTGCTCTGGCGAAGCGGGGCATCGTCAGTTATTGGCTTACTTAGGGGTAAGCCCTTTGCTGGATATTGGATTGCGCTTGGGTGAAGGCACTGGTGCAGTTTTAGCCTACCCCTTGGTGCTGGCAGCGGTTAATTTTTTAAACGACATGGCCTCGTTTGAAAGTGCTGGTGTGAGCGCTAGGGCGGATACAGCATGTTAAATTGCCTGCGCCGTGAGCAGCGCTATTTTTTGTTAGCCGTAGGCTTTTTTACGCGGTTGCCTGTACCGAATTTTAATAACTTCCATGAAGATGAACTTAATTATTCTGCCAAATATTTTCCGCTTGTAGGGGTTATTGTTGGCATGGTGGGGGCAGGTGCTTTTATACTTGCTGCCAAGGTGTTACCAAGTAGTATTGCGATATTAGTCAGTATGGCAACCACTATTTACATCACGGGTGCATTCCATGAAGATGGCTTGGCTGACAGTGCAGATGGCTTGGGTGTAGGTTCTGATAGAGAGCGAATACTCACTATTATGCAGGATTCACGACTTGGCACTTATGGTGCCGTTGCATTATTTTTGATGTTGTTTGCAAAGTTTCAAGTATTGAATGCACTCCCCACTTATTTTTTACCCTTTATCTTAATCGTTGGTCACGCATTTAGCCGTTTGTGCGCACTGTATGTGATGGCAGACTTAAGCTATGTGAAAGTGAGCGGTAAAGCTAAACCGTTAGCGACAAAGGTTGATGCAACAGATTTAACGGTCGCAACTTTATTTGGCCTTTCACCCATTCCATTTCTATACTGGAATTTTTCACCATTTATCTTGAATGCGAATGATTGGTTATGGTTAGGCGTATATTGCTTGCTTCCTGTTGCCATCGTTTGGATTTGGTGGCGCAATAAAATCAAACATTGGTTAGGCGGCTATACAGGAGACTGTTTAGGCGCTATGCAGCAAATCACAGAGTTGGCATTTTATTTTGGCTTGCTGGCATGGTATCAGCAGCTATGAACTTACATCTGATTCGCCACACTTCATTGAATATTCCATCAGGTGTTTGCTACGGGCAAAGCGATGTGGATGTTTCATTGGACTTTGATATCGAGTGTAATGTCTTGGCAAAAAAGCTGGCGCTTACTCAATTCGATGCTGTGTATGCGAGCCCGCTACAGCGTTGTACCAAATTAGCGCACGCACTTAACTTGGGCAAAACACAGGTCGATGGGCGGCTCAAAGAGCTACATTTTGGCGATTGGGAAATGCAAGCGTGGGATAGCATTCCGCGCGATGTATTTGATATTTGGGCAAACGATTATGCTAATTTATCGCCACCCAATGGTGAAAGCTTTTCACAGTTGTATGAGCGTACTAAAGCGTTTGTGGCAGAGGTAAGTAAGCACTCACATGGAAAAAACATTGCCGTAGTCACGCATGGTGGCGTTATTCGCGCCATGCTGGCAGAGGTGCTGAATATGCCACTCAAAGGTTTATTTAGAATAGTGATTGATCATGCGAGTGTGACGCAGATTTCGTTTAATGATGCAGTGCCTAGAGTACACTATGTGAATCGGTGATTTCACTGATAAAGTTAAAATTACGTGATTGACTTAAGTTTTCTGTACTAAAATAATTTAAGTGCATTTTCTAACTTGTCCCAACCATCTTTAGTGGGCAAGCCAAATCTTAACGCTGGCGTTTCAGTAAACAGTCTTACCCAAATGCCTTGTTTGGCTAAATGCCGTTGCCAAGTCTCAGCCATATTTGTCGGCGCATATTGAAATAATACTGTGCCTGCTTGTGGTGTTAAACCGTAGTGATCCAGCAAGCTCGCCAGGCGCTGACTATTTTCTACGAGCTGTTTGCGGGTATTTTGTTGCCATGTTGTGTCGTTTAAGGCTTGTTTTGCAATAAAGCGACTTGCCCCCGTGATTGTCCAAGGCCCAAGTTCCTCTTGTATTTTGTTAAGCTGTGTTTGCTTGCTAAGTAAAAAGCCCACTCTTGCACCAGCTAAACCAAAAAACTTACCCAAAGAGCGCAGTACAAATAGCCCATCTAAATGCGCATGTTGTGCGATGCTGTGTTCTGGTGTTGCATCCATAAAGGCTTCATCTACAATTAACCAACCACCACGGCTTGCGAGTTTTGCGTGTAAGTTCAGTAAAGCTTGCGGTAAAAATTGTGTCGCAGTCGGATTGTTCGGATTGCAAAGTAGCACTACGTCAGCAGCGTTGATTGCCTCCTCATCTTCTAGGTTAGTAAAAGTATTCACTTGATGACCGTGCCGTAGCCAAGCATTGGCGTGCTCTTTATACATGGGGTCTAGCATCACTACTTTGCAGGATGGTCGCAATTTAGGCAAAACTTGCAATGCAGCCTGTGAACCTGCCGTTGGGAGTGCAAGCTGGCAACCATAGTAAGCACACGCAGCCTCAATCAGGCCATCGCTATCACTAGGCAGCTTTTGCCATACATCGGCCGGGATTTCTGCAATAGGATAATTGTTTGGATTGATACCGGTAGATAAATCCAGCCAGTCTTCAAGCGGAATGCCGTATTGCGCCGCCGCTAAGCTTAAGTTTCCGCCATGTTCAAGCAAAGGTTGTGTTCCTTAAAATTGTTGCGACGGTAATCACCGCACACCATAACAGTATGCTGCGTTTTACTAAGCTTATTGCACGCAAAATGTGGCTGGCATTGGCAAGTTTACCCATGCCTAGTGTAGGGCGCTGTTTTGTTGTGCCGTGATAAATAGCAGTGCCACCTAGTTTTACTTGCAGCGCTCCTGCACCAGCTGCCATCACAGGTCCGGCATTAGGGCTGTACCATGTGCGGGCTTGTGTAAACCAGCATTTTATGGCGTTTCGAGTGTTGCCACAGAGCGCATAACTTAACGCGGTTAATCGTGCGGGAATTAAATTGAGTAGATCGTCCAAGCGTGCCGCTGCCCAGCCAAAGTAGTTAAAGCGTGGTGTGCGGTAACCCCACATTGCATCTAAAGTGTTGGCTAATCTAAATAGTAATGCACCAGTGCCACCTAGTAGCATAAACCAGAATATTGCCCCAAAAATGGCATCATTGCCGTTCTCAAGCACTGATTCAACTGTAGCCGTAGCAATTTCAGTTTCATTGAGTTGCGAAGTGTCGCGGCTGACGATCATGCTAATTGCATGGCGAGCCTCTTCAAGATTGTGCTGTGATAATGGTAGGTAAATTTGCTGCGCATGTTGCATCAGGCTGCGAGCGCCGATGGCAAAATAGAGTAGAAATACATCGGCTAACCAGCCTAAAATACCTTTTGTTGCAAAATAGCTGATTGCAACAAAAGGCGCTAACAATAACAACCAGGACAGTAGCCCGATCATGCGTGCGGTAAGTGGTTGCGTGTGCCGATTTAACCTGTGCTCTATCCAATTTGCCAGCCAGCCAACGCCTACTAAGGGATGCCAGTGTATTGGTTCACCAAGTAGTCCATCTAGTAACACTGCGGCAATGATCGTTAAAGCGGTGCTGTATGCGCTCAAGGCTGTGCTACAAGTGCTTAAGATGGGATAATAGTCAAATGGCATTTACTTCACTTATGGTTCAGGGTACGACGTCTGATGCGGGCAAAAGTACCCTTGTTGCGGCGTTGTGCCGTGTATTGTATCGCAGAGGCGTGCGTGTTGCCCCGTTTAAGCCACAAAATATGGCGTTAAATTCTGCTGTTACGGTCGATGGCGGTGAGATCGGTCGTGCGCAGGCGGTGCAGGCACAAGCGAGTGGTTTGCTGCCGCATACTGATATGAACCCTGTATTACTCAAACCCAATTCAGATACTGGATGCCAAGTCATTATTCACGGCAAGGCAGTCTGTAATTTGGAGGCTACTGGTTACCATGCCTACAAACCAACTGCGATGCGCGCGGTGTTGGATTCCTGGCAGCGTTTAACAATGCAATATGACTGCGTAATTGTAGAAGGCGCAGGTAGCCCCGCAGAAATCAATTTGCGTGACAACGATATTGCCAATCTGGGCTTTGCCGAGGCGGTAGATTGCCCCGTGATTTTAATCGCTGACATTGATAAAGGTGGCGTGTTCGCACATATTGTGGGTACGCTGGCGTTACTTTCTGAAAGCGAAAGGGCGCGCATCATCGGTTTCGTTATTAACCGTTTTCGTGGTGATATTGCCTTGTTGCAATCGGGTTTAGATTGGCTAGAACAAGAAACAGGTAAACCTGTGTTAGGGGTGTTGCCTTATTTGCATGATTTGCATATTGAGGCTGAAGATGCGGTGCCTTTAAATCCCACATTTGCCAGGGAGACTGGGGGGAGTGATAGGCTGAAAATTATTGTTCCCGTGTTGCCGCACATATCCAACCACACTGACTTTGATGCATTGCGCTTACATCCACAAGTGGATTTTCAATTTGTTAAAATGGGTGAAACCATCCCTTCAGCAGATTTTATTATTTTGCCAGGTAGTAAAAATGTAAGAGGCGACCTTGAGTATTTGCGTAACAACGGCTGGGAGCAAGCGCTTACTAAACACCTGCGTTATGGCGGAAAAGTATTAGGCATTTGCGGTGGTTTTCAAATGCTGGGGTGTGCGATACACGACCCCTATGCAACTGAGGGTGAAGCTGGTTCGAGCGCTGGATTTGGTTGGCTAGAGATGGAGACGACCTTAGAACAGGTGAAGCAGCTGAAGCAGGTAACAGGGAAATTGGCATTTGCAGAAGCCGTAGTTACTGGCTATGAAATTCATATGGGCGTAACCACCGGGCTCGCCTTACAAAAGCCGGTGCTAACGATAGATGATAAACCTGAAGGCGCCCTTTCTGCAGACAATCAAGTTGCCGGCACTTATGTGCATGGCTTATTTGACTCACCGGATGCCTGTTCAGCCTGGCTAAAATGGGCGGGATTGCAAACAGCACAGCATTTTGATTATGCACAATTACGCAATGACGAACTGAACAGACTGGCAGATTGTGCGGAGCTGCATTTAGATTGGGTAAAATTAGCCCAATATTTATAGCTTTATTGCATAAATCCAGATTTTCCATTAGGCGGTGTTCCCTTCGACAAGCTCAGGGAACACCGCCTAATGGAAAATCTGGGTTAAAACTATACTATGAGACTTTTGTGTGAATGTTTTTTTAGACATTAAAATTAAACATTTAGCAATGTCACTAAAGCCGTTCCCTGAGCCTGTCGAAGGGATGCGTGCTATTAACATTTTGATTTTACAATACATATCCCTTCGACAGGCTCAGGGAACGGCGCAAGTAGTCACACTACTTTAATTGTTTGACCCAAACATTCCACCACCTGCCCTGAGCGTATTTTGGCAGTTTTTCGTAGCTCCACTTCGCCATCTACTGTGACGAGCCCTTCAGCCACAAACGCTTTCCCTTGTCCGCCACTATCAGCGATACCTTCTGTTTTAAGTAGGTCGCAAAGCGCAATGTATTCGCCTTTTAATTTAAATGTGGTTGTTTCCATGATTATCCTTTTAATGTTAGC
>JAURWJ010000045.1 GCA_030655015.1 Methylotenera sp.
CCGCGTAACGTGGGTACATTAGATAAAAATGACCCGAATGTAGGAACCGGCATGGTCGGCGCGCCTGCATGTGGCGATGTAATGAAATTAATGATTAAAGTCAATGACAGCGGTATTATTGAAGATGCCAAATTTAAAACGTACGGTTGCGGTTCGGCCATTGCCTCTAGCTCATTGGTCACAGAATGTCTCAAAGGCAGAACCATTGATGAAGCTTCTGCAATTAAAAACTCTGAAATTGCCGAAGAACTGGCTTTTCCGCCTGTTAAAATTCACTTCTCAGTGTTAGCTTAAGTTGCAATTATTGCTGCAGTGGCTGACATTAAAGCTAACCTAGCTGCAAAAGTAGAGGTTTAGTTAATTATCGCGAATAAGCCAGTATTTGGCTTCCCCACATAATATATGCGCTAAAGCACATTATTCTGAGTGAAATTCGCGCCTTGGATACACGTTTAAGAATTGATTAAAAAATTATGGCAATCACACTTACACAAACTGCGGCTGATCGCGTTGAAAAATTTCTAGCCAACCGTGGCAAAGGCATCGGATTACGCTTGGGAGTTAAGACCACAGGCTGCTCTGGCATGGCTTACACACTTGAATTTGTTGATGAAATGCACCCTGAAGACGTCGCATTTGAAAGCCATGGTGTAAAAGTAATTATTGACCCAAAAAGCTTGGTTTATATCGATGGCACTGAGCTGGACTTTACCAAAGAAGGCTTAAACGAGGGCTTTAAATTTAACAACCCTAACGTTAAAGATGAGTGCGGTTGTGGCGAGAGCTTTACAGTTTAATTTCCATTTAGCATGCAAAACGCTCAAACCAACTACTTTCAGCTTTTCGCGTTGCCTGAACAATTTGATATTGATATTCAGTCACTAGAAGTAAATTTCCGTAAAATTCAATCGGCAAGCCATCCCGATCGCTTTGTTTCGGCCACGGCTGACGAAAGATTACAGTCCATGCAAACGTCCACGACAGCAAACGAGGCCTATCGCACATTAAAAAACCCTGCTACGCGGGCAAAATACTTGTTGGAACTCCAAGGCATTAACGCCATTTCTGACACCAACACTGCCATGCCCATGGATTTTTTAATGCGGCAGATGGAATGGCGTGAACAATTGGAAGATGCAAAAACAGCTAAAAACATACCTGCCTTAGAAAACCTAGCGGGTGAATTACAAACTGAGTACAAATCCATACAAGCTGACTTAGCTGAGTTATTCGATGCAAAAAAAGATTACCCATCGGCGACAGATGCCGCACGAAAACTTATTTTTATAGACAAAGTCTGCGCAGGTATTCATCAAGCTATTGAACAACTAGAATAAACCATCAACAACAACCAACTAACGACTAATATCTATCAACTAATATGGCATTACTCCAAATCTATGAACCTGGCATGAGTGCCGCACCCCACCAACACCGATTAGCTGTAGGCATCGATTTAGGCACTACCAATTCACTGGTTGCTACCGTACGCAGTAGCATGAGTACCGTGTTGCAAGATGATTATGGTCATGCCTTGCTACCTTCCGTGGTTCGCTATATGCCGAATGGTGACGTCGTCGTAGGTCACGAAGCACAGTCACAACAAAGCTCAGACCCCGTCAATACTATTGTTTCAGTCAAACGCTTTATGGGTCGGAGCCTGAATGACATTACCGATAAAGCGCATATCCCTTATCGTTTTGTCGATGGCAAAGATGCCCAAACCGCTCGCACGCTACAAATTCAAACGCGTGCCGGTTTAAAAACTCCGGTAGAAATTTCAGCCGAAATCCTTAAAACACTCAAAGTACGCGCTGAAAAATCGCTAGGTGGCGAACTAGTTGGTGCGGTGATTACCGTCCCCGCCTACTTTGATGATGCACAACGCCAAGCCACTAAAGATGCCGCACGCATAGCCGGCATCAATGTATTGCGCCTACTCAATGAACCTACCGCAGCAGCCGTGGCTTATGGCTTGGATAACGCGGCTGAAGGCACGTTTGTGATTTACGACCTAGGCGGTGGCACGTTTGACGTGTCTATTCTACGTTTATCAAAAGGCGTGTTTGAAGTGCTTGCCACTAATGGTGATTCAACCTTGGGCGGCGATGATTTTGACCACCGTATCTACTGCTGGGTATTAGACAAAGTGCGCGAAAGCAGCAGTAATTTTGCACCATTAAGCGAAGAAGATACACGGCTTTTACTCACCAAAGCACGCCAGGCTAAAGAATGGCTCACCGATAATTTTGAGGCACAAATCGTTTGCCGTTTGAGTAATGGCACGCTGGTCGATGTTGCGCTCACCGCACCGCAATTGGTAGAAATTACGCAGCATCTCGTTACCAAAACGCTATCACCCACACGCAAAGCCATGCGCGATGCTAACCTTAGCATTGAAGCTATTGACGGCGTCGTGCTGGTAGGCGGTGCTACCCGCATGCCGCATCTTAGGCATGCGGTACAAGATTACTTTAAGCAAGAGCCGCTCACCAATTTAGACCCGGACAAAGTCGTTGCCCTAGGCGCAGCTATTCAAGCAAATATTTTAGCTGGCAACAAAAGTGATGATGACTTATTGCTGCTTGATGTCACTCCGCTGTCTTTAGGCCTGGAGACCATGGGCGGCTTGGTAGAAAAAGTCATCCATCGTAACAGCCCCTTACCGATCGCGCGCGCGCAGGAATTTACCACGTATAAAGATGGCCAAACTGCCATGAGTATTCACGTGGTACAAGGTGAGCGTGAATTAGTGAGCGATTGCCGCTCGCTTGCACGATTTGAGCTTCGCGGCATACCATCGATGGCGGCAGGGGCTGCACGTATTCGCGTTACATTTACCGTAGATGCAGATGGCCTGCTCTCGGTTTCTGCCCGTGAGCAAAGCACTGGCATAGAGGCGCATATTGCCGTTAAGCCTTCTTATGGTTTGAGCGAAGATGAAATCACTGATATGCTCAAAGCCTCCTTCAATAGTGCAGAAAAAGATAAAAAATCTCGTATGCTGGCTGAAGCACGTGTCAGTGCTGGTGCCATTATCAGCTCAGTTACAGCAGCATTAGCCGTTGATAGCAATTTAATTAGCGATGTAGAAAAACAGACGATTGAATCAGAAATACAACGCCTGCAATCACTCACCGCAACTGAAGATGCCGCAGCCATACACAATGCGGTAGATGTACTCAACCATGCCACTGAAGCGTTTGCAGCCGCGCGTATGAATGCGAGTGTTAGCCGTGCACTATCGGGTAAAAATTTAGAAGATATTCACCTGTAACATACATCGTTAAACACCTCGCCTCTCTTCACCACAAGTTAACGATGAGGCATCACACCTTATTCACACAACATCCCGCCCAGCAAGTCATTTGAAAAGGTTGAGATATGAATCTCACAGGCGGGTTTGAGCTGATATAATTATTAACAATAATAAACTCCAATCCATCAAAGTTAGGAAAATACCTTGAGAATCATTCTTCTAGGCGCACCGGGCGCGGGCAAAGGCACACAAGCCACTCACTTACGTGAAAAATTCAACATCCCACAAATCTCAACTGGTGACATGCTACGCGCCGCAGTTAAAGCTGGCACACCGCTTGGTTTAGAAGCTAAAGCCTTTATGGATAGCGGCGGTTTGGTACCAGACGCTGTCATTATCGGCCTAGTCAGCGAGCGTATTAAAGAAGCGGATTGCGCCAACGGCTTTTTATTCGACGGCTTTCCGCGCACTATTCCACAAGCTGAAGCCATGAAAAATGCAGGCGTAGGCATTGATTATGTAGTAGAAATCGACGTGCCAGATGAAGCCATTGTAGAGCGCATGAGTGGCCGCCGCTCACATCCAGCCAGCGGTCGTACCTACCACATTAAATTCAACCCGCCAAAAGTGGCTGGTAAAGACGATGTAACAGGTGAAGACCTAGTGCAACGTGTAGATGACCATGAAGAAACGGTGAAAAAACGCCTAGAGGTTTACCATAGCCAAACTAAACCATTAGTGAAATACTACGCAGATTGGGCAAGTAGCGGTACAGTCGGTGCGCCTAAACATGTATTTGTGAATGGTTTAGGTGATATGAATGTGATTCGGGATAATATTTTTGCAGCGTTAATTTAACCTGAACAACTAACCGTATTGTGTGGCAGCATCATCAAGCCAACACAAAATCAAAGGGCGAGCATGCTAAAGTCATGCTAAAAATAAATATACTTTTGAGAATAAACCTTTAGGAACAAACTCGCCATGGCAGCAATTGACATTACGCCCGTTTTGAAATTCATGTTAGATAAAGGTGGCTCAGACCTGTTTTTTAGCACTGGTGCCACTATTCACATTGAAGTTGAAGGCGATACCACGCCTATCAATAGCCAAGTGATGGTGCCTGGCATGATTAAAGAAATTGCCTACTCGCTCATGACCGCAGGTCAAATCAAAGAATTTGAATCAACACTGGAATGCAACTTCGCTATTAGCAAAAAAGATATTGGACGTTTTCGGGTCAATGTTTTTAGACAACGTGGTGAAGTCGGCATGGTGGTTCGGCACATTAAAACTGACATTCCATCACTGGATAATTTAGGGCTACCCCCAATACTTAGAGATCTAATCACACGCAAACGCGGCCTGATTTTAGTGGTTGGTGCAACAGGTTCTGGCAAAACAACCACGTTAGCCTCCATGATCGACTATCGCAATGAAACCACTAATGGCCATATCCTCACACTTGAAGACCCAATTGAGTTTATCCATCCGCATAAAAAATCTGTGGTAGATCAACGTGAAGTGGGCATTGATACCTTGTCATTTGAAAATGGTCTTAAAAATGCCATGCGCCAAGCCCCTGACGTGATTCTGATTGGTGAGGTGCGTGACATGGATGGCATGAAAAATGCGCTTGCCTATGCCGAAACCGGCCATTTATGCTTAGCCACATTGCATGCCAATAATGCCAACCAAGCACTTGAACGTGTTATTTCATTTTTTCCTGAAGATGGTCGTACAGGGCTATTACTTGGAATGTCGATGAATTTGGTGTCCATCGTTTCTCAACGCTTAATTCCAGGCACCCATAGCAAACGTGTTGCGGCTACCGAGGTAATGATTAACACGCCCTATATGGCGGAGCTAATTCAAAAACAAAAAATGAGCGAAATTAAAGAAATCATGGGTGAAAACAATGACATTGGCATGCATACCTTTGACCAGTCATTATTCAAGTTATTTGCAAATGGCAAAATTGATGAAGAAAATACATTAGCCTATGCTGACTCACGCAATGACTTATCGCTAAAAATCCGCTTTGCTGCTGAAGGCGCACGCAACAGCCCCTTCAGCGCTTAATCAGCTCAATCAATAGCCTTGTGGTTGCTAGCGGCAAAGATGGCTGCAACCACAATCAACCCGCCCCCTATCCACTCATTGATCGTCATTGTTTCATTCGCAAGATAATATGCAGCCACTGCGGCCACCACTAACTCAAATAAAAACAATACGGATGCACGTGTGGCTTCAATTTTAGTCACCCCGTATTGCACAAACAAAGTGGCGGCCATGAGCAACAGCGCAATCAACATCATCACAAACCAGTTTGCTGAGCTAAAAACACTGGGCGCTGGAAATGGCGTTTGAACAAATGGAATAAAGATCACTGCAACTACTAACACCCCTGCCCATACCGCAAATGACTTAGCCAGCAAACTCAAATGACTGGATTTTCTTGTAATCACATTGGTTAAAGAAAAGCCCACACCTGACGATAACGCCAACCATTCTGCCGTATTTCTCGGCATAGGCACGCCGCCAAGTTGTGGATCATGAAGCATAATAAATGCGCCTAACAACGAGGTCGTAATTGCAATGTAGCCAATCAACTGTGTTTTTTCTTTTAACCAAAAATGTGCCAATATCAACGTCCATAGCGGTGATAAATAAAATAACAACATCACACGCATCACTTCGCCGTCAATAATGGCAAGTATATAACTAAGGTTAGTCCACCCCGCCGCTAGGCTTAACCAGATGATGCTCTTCGGTAATTTAAAAATACCACGCCAGTGTTTGGCGAAGATAACCACTCCAATCAACATGGTAATACTATAGGTATAAAAAGTGGAGACAACGCCAGATACGCCAGCCTCGGCCATGATGCGGTACGGAAACCAAACGATGCCCCAACAAAATGCACCAAAAAGCAGGCCAAATATTGCGAAAGAGTTTTTATTATGTCTATTCAATGTAAAGTCCGCTCACTATAATACTCACCTATGAACCCAAATTTAAATTTATTACAGCCTTACCCGTTTCAACGCTTGCGTGATTTGTTCAAAGGCATTACACCTAACCCGGCGTTTACGCCGATTAACTTATCAATTGGCGAGCCTAAGCACGCCACACCTCAGTTAATTAAAAATGCACTGGTGAATAATTTATCTGGCTTAGCCAATTATCCCACGACTATAGGCTCAATTGAGTTAAGGACTGCAATTTCACATTGGATTTCACGTCGCTATAGCATCCCTGCGCTCAGTGCTGAAACAGAAATTCTGCCAGTCAACGGCAGTCGTGAGGCGCTATTCGCGCTTGCACAGGCCATTATTGATCAAACCCAACCTAATCCTGTGGTAATTTCACCTAACCCGTTTTATCAAATTTATGAAGGTGCAGCCTTTTTAGCGGGTGCAACCCCCTACTTTTTAAATACCTTGCCGCATCAAGACCCAAAGCTAAATCACGTAATGGATTTCTCAAGCGTGCCAGTAGACCTATTAAAGCGCACACAACTGGTTTATGTTTGCAGCCCAGGCAACCCTTCTGGCAAGGTCATGAGTTTAGCGCAATGGAAAACTATTTTTGATCTTTCTGACCTTTACAATTTTGTAATAGCTGCCGACGAATGTTATTCAGAGATTTATTTTGATGAAGCCAACCCACCGTTAGGCGCATTGCAAGCTGCACATTTACTAGGTCGTGATTATAAAAATCTAATTGTATTCAGCTCACTTTCTAAACGCTCTAACGTACCGGGTATGCGCTCAGGCTTTGTCGCTGGGGATGAAAAAATAATTGAAGCATTTACGCTGTACCGCACCTATCACGGCTGTGCAATGAACCCTGCCGTGCAAGCGGCTTCAGTTGCGGCATGGGATGATGAGGCACATGTGATTGAAAATCGTATTCTGTATGCACAAAAATTCAACGATATAACACCCTTACTCACAGATATTTTAGAAGTAAAAGTTCCAGATGCTGCATTTTATCTCTGGGCAAAAATAAAAGACGGTGAAATCTCTGACACCGAGTTTGCTATTCAACTTTACCGCGATTTGAATATTACCGTACTGCCAGGTAGTTTTTTAGCGCGAGAGGCGCACGGCGTAAACCCGGGTAAAAACTTTATTCGCATGGCACTTGTTGCATCTTACGACGAGTGCATTGAAGCCGCTCATCGTATGCGCGACCACTTTTAGTCGCACCGTTAAATTTGCTGCGTGAATTATTTAACGGTTTAGTGCTAGCTGCCTGATTTAATGTATTTATTATTTAATCTCACAGCAAGTGAACTCACTGCGATTAAGGCAATGCCAATCATGACTAACGCAATTGGCCAGCCTACCGTATTTGCAAAATGCTTTGCCGTGTAATAGCCAATGTAAAACAGCATAGAAAGCGTACCTACCAACAGCAAAGTTCGGCTACGTACATAAGTGCTTAAAAATATGATCAATGCTGATGCACCAAGATATACTGGCTCAAGTGGCGAACTCTCTACCGACTCAAATATCGACCATAACAGCATTACTGAGCCCACAAAATACCAAAAAGGCGCAATGGCAAGATGCTTTGATTGATTAAGCGCATAGGCAATACACAACAAAGAAATGCCAATGACAATGCCGATAAACTTTTCACTCATATACCAAATATCAAATAAATTAGCCAAAAAGATGCAGCCGAACAAAATTGCACTAAAAGCTAACACCGTGCGCCCTTTAGCCCAAAAAGTAGCGCCCTGCTGTATCAGCATATAAATAGCCATAAAAAGCATTCCGTGGCGCACATCACCGCCAGAAGAATACTCCTGCAACATGACCAGAATACCCGTTGGTTGCAAAAATGATGAAATCAAGAACAACGGCGTTGCGGCACGTTCATATTTTTTATCCGCCAAACACACCAAGCCCATGATAAACGCGACTAACCCAGTGCCAAGGGTAACAATCACACGTGCAGCAGAACCAAAATCATCCCAATACATAGAGATGAAAACGCCTATCCCTGCAAATACAAAAATACCGCCGATATACCCAAATAACTTGGACAGCACGCTGGAAGATGCTTTGCCACTCTGAATTTGAGGCGCATTAAATGCCTGTACAATTTCCTCTAGCGTGATTTGATGATGTTTAGCAAGTGAGACTATGTCTTGCAAGGCATCTTCTTTGAGCGACATAACCTTCTCCTATTTTCTGATAACCCAACCAACAAACTGCATTTGATTATAGTAATAGTTTTGCTGTGTATTGGGGATTTGATAACCTACACTACCTTTTTTAAGCCTAAACCCACTACTGCGATAACCGCCACCAAATACTCCGCCCATCAAGCCGCTGCCACCATAACTTGGCCCATCCAAGATGTAACCATCTGGTGAAATACTGGATGTGTCTATGCTCATATTTTTTGTTTCTGCTAAGACAACTTCATTACCTGTTGTTGCCTCCGCAGTTTTAGCAATGTCTATCACAATCTCACGTACCGTTTCTGTTTTTCCATCATAAGCCATCAATCTTTTTGAGTTGTAATTTCTATCTTTATTATCATTTTTCTGTGCTTTAACTGTGAGTTGCTGATTTTTAACTGCAAATTCGAGTAAATAATCTGGAGGATTTTGATAGTCATAACGATTAGCTGTAAACAGCATTTCATATTGAGGTGGTGTGCCCATAGACTTTGGAATCACTGTCGCCACAAAGAAAAGTACAATCAACAACAGTGGCAAAGCGAGGCCAATCACCAATACCAGATTTTCTTTAATAAAGTTTTTCATGCCGTCATCCTTTAAATAAGTCCTTTAGGGTATCTCAAATAAACTGCTTAATTTTATCCAGCACTATCTCATACATTGCGGGATTCAAACAGTCC
>JAURWJ010000082.1 GCA_030655015.1 Methylotenera sp.
GACTTAAAAATGACCTATGTGGTTACTGAAAACTGTATTCAATGTAAATTTACTGATTGCGTAGATGTTTGCCCAGTGGATTGCTTTGTAGAAGGCCCCAACTTTTTAGCCATCAACCCTGATGAGTGCATTGACTGCACACTGTGTGTGGCAGAATGCCCCGCAGAAGCTATTTTTGCAGAAGATGACGTGCCAGCTGATCAGCAAGAATTTATTGCGCTAAATGCACGCTTGGCTGAATTATGGCCGGTGATTACCTCGCGTAAAGAAGCCCTTGAAGATGCCGATGCAATGAATGGCGTACCAGGTAAGCGCGATTTACTCATTGAGTAGTCCAAGTAAATAAAAGATCAAGGAGGCGTATGCCTCCTTTTGTCTATCTGTCATAATGCCGCCACTCAAATACCTTCAGCACTATGCACCTGCCCTGCAAGATAAAATCAGGCAACTGCAAACGCAGCACTTGCTCGGTGACTACATCACACAACGTTACCCACAAAATCACACCATACAAACCGATAAAGCACTTTATCAATACAGTAACGATATTAAACAAGCATTTTTGCGCAACGCGCCGCTGTTAGATAAAGTGCATTACGACAACCGACTAAGTATCGAACATCACGCACTTGGCCTTAATACTGCTATTTCACGCGTGCAAGGCGGCAAACTTAAAGCTAAAAAAGAAATCCGAATTTCGTCGTTCTTCAAAGAAACCCCAGCTGAATTTCTACGTATGATTGTGGTGCATGAGTTGGCGCACCTAAAGGAGCGTAACCACGACAAAGCCTTCTACCAACTTTGCCAACACATGGAACCAGATTATCACCAGCTTGAGTTTGACTGCCGCGTTTTTTTAACGTGGAAAGATGAAGAAAAAGTAGTCCTCATTTAATAACACCTATTGATAGCACGTCACTTTGACTATTTATGACTTGAGTGACGTAAAATCTTAGACTGTCTAATCATTATCCAACCAAAGACTAAATACCCTGCCATTGCTAATGCCAAACCAGATGGCGCATACCAAACCAGTGGCACAATGAGCCCTGCTGAAACTGTAGATAACAGCATTTGGATAAAAGCCTGCCCTGAAGCTGCTGTTCCACGAATTCTTGGGTGGCGATCAAGCGCAGCTAATGAGAGTATGGGCATCGCCAACGCCATACCGATATTAAATAATGCGACGGGTATGATATTGTAAATCGCGTTGGTAGGCAGTATAAAACAAACCAATAGGTTTAGCGCTACCATTGCCGCCATCCAGAGATATGCAACTTTTATGACTTGGTGTTGAGGATATTTACCTGCCGCACGTTTAGCCAGATAAGAACCCAGTACCATGCCACATACCGTAGGAATAAACATCCAACCGAATTGGTGCTCAGTTAGCCCTAGATGTTTGACTAAAAATACCGGGCTTGCCAACACATAGATAAAAAATCCTGCAAAATTAGCGCCCAGTGCAAATACTACATAATTGAACTCTTTATCCCCAAAAATAATGCGATAGTCTTTAATCACTTGTTTGGCTGACAGTGGCAACCGTTTTTCTTTTGGCATGGTTTCAGGCAAATAACGTACCGCTGCCCATAAACTAACGCCGGCATACAATGCCAAAAAGATAAAAATAGCTTGCCAATGAATCCCAAGTAATAAACCGCCAATAATAGGCGCCACCGCTGGTGCAATGCCAAATAGCATTTGTACCGTGGCCATTACGCGCTGTGCTTGCGGACCTTCAAATAGATCTCGTACCATTGCACGTGCCACCACGTTGCCTGCCCCGCCTGAAAGCCCTTGTAGCGCTCTAAAAAACCAGAGTGTTTCAATATTGGGGGCAAAAGCACAGCCGATTGAAGCCAAAACAAAAACACCCAAGCCCCATTTAATGGTGGTAATGCGCCCGATGGAGTCTGAAATTGCACCATGCCATAACGTCATTAACGCATAGGGCAATAAATAAAAAGTGAGGCTTTGTTGTAGCTCTAGTGAAGTGCCATTCAAATTATTTTCTAACGCTGGAAAGGCAGGTAGATAAGTATCAATGGCGAACGGCGCTAATGCAGCTAAACTCGCAAGTACTACCGATAGCACAAGTGGTGAGGAATGATGTTTCAAGATTTTCTTCTCAATAAAAAACGCGCTACTGAATAAGTCCAGTAGCGCGTTTTATTTAACCATAATATGTAGTCTATGGCGAATATATTACCAAGACTCCCTCAAATTATCAGGACTAACATTTAAGGCAGGGCATGAAACTTATCTGTAAGTGGCTTAAGTTCACCTGCAATAATTTTTTTAGAGTTCTTATCGTTACGAAACAATATCGGTTGCGCCTGCAATTGCGGATTTTTTGCATCTTCAATCGCCTGTTCTATCAAATGATGATGAGGTGATTTGCTACACACAGGGTCTGCTGCTTCTGCATCTCCGGTTAACAAGAAAGACTGACAACGACAGCCACCTAAATCTTTTTCCTTTTCATCACAACTACGACATGGTTCTTTCATCCAGCTATCACCACGATATTTATTAAAAGCTGGTGATTCTTTCCAACTCCAACCTAAATCGCTATCTTTAACATTTGGGAACTGCATGTTAGGTAATACACGTGCCGAATGACAAGGCAACACATCGCCATTTGCTGTCACAATCATAAACACCTCGCCCCAACCATTCATGCATTTTTTAGGCCTATCATTAAAGTAATCTGGCACCACGTAAAATATTTTCATCTTGGTACCAGTTGCCCTAAATTCATTGGTCACAGCCTCTGCATGCTCAAGCTGTTCTCTTGTTGGCATCAGTTGACTGCGATTAACTAAAGACCAGCCATAATACTGATTATTGGCCAACTCTATGTAATCCGCACCCAGCGCTTCAGCCATTTCAAGAATTTCTTTCATGTGGTCAATGTTATAGCGGTGTATCACAACATTCAGCACCATCGGATAACCATGACTTTTAATCATGGCGGCGACCTTTTTCTTCAACTCGAAAGTCTTGGTATTGGTAATAAAATTGTTAATCTCTTCTGTAATGTCATGCATAGATAGCTGAATATGATCTAAACCACCATCTTTGAACGCCTGAATACGTTTTTCGGTTAAGCCAACACCAGATGTAATCAAATTACTGTAATAGCCCAATTTCTTGGCTTCAATCACAATATCCTCAATATCATCGCGCAACAATGGCTCGCCGCCTGAGATCCCCAACTGAATAGCTCCAAGCTTACGCGCATCACGTAAGGTCTGTATCCATTGCTCGGTTGTCAGCTCGTTTTGCGTGTGCTTATCATAATCTGTTGGGTTATAACAAAATGCGCAATGTAATGGACAGCGATATGTCACCTCCGCCAACAACCATAACGGTTGAGTTTGGGTGGCGCTTGCTAATACACCATTATTGACCTGTGAACCTGATACTTGTGTCATTTCTTACTCCTTAAGGAGAAATATTTAAATACATTATTCAAGTGCACCAGTTTGGCTAATTGCAGGCTTAAACCATTCTGGTGCATCTAAGATAAATCCCCTTAAACTTTACGCAGCCAACCTTTAGTTAGCCCAAGCTCAAACATACCAATAATATCGCTTTCAATCTCATCCGCATCGGGAAATGTCGCTTTTAAGTCAGCGACAACATCGCCCACTGTCACCTTGCCATCCAAGCGCTTCAACACCTCACCAGCACCGCCATGCAATTTGACCATGCCTTCAGGAAAAAGTATCACGTAACTTTGCTGTGCCTCTTCCCACTGAAATCGGTGATGATGCGCAAGTGCGTAAATATCGGTATGTTGTATATGATTGTCCATATTTTCTTTTTCTTAGCTCACATTCATCACTGGCTGGCGTAGATAATCACGGCCTTCCACTTTAATATCAGTACATTGCAACATAATCGCATCAGCCATTACCCACAATACATTCAATTTAAATTGCAAGATTTCTAACGCACGCTCTTGTCGCTCGCGGCTTTGACCAAAGTAATCTAAAGTCACTGCCAAGCCTTGTTCCACATCGCGCCGTGCCTGTGTTAAACGGTTTTTGAAATACTGCATACCTTCTTTGTTGATCCACGGATACATATCTGGCCATGAATCGATACGCTGTTGATGGATATGCGGTGCGAATAGTTCAGTCAAACTGGAACATACAGACTCTTGCCAAGGGCGTTGTTTCGCAAAGTTGATATATGCATCCACCGCAAACGTGGTACCTGGCGCCACCAGCTTAAGCGACATAATATCTTCACGACTCAACCCTACCGCTGCGCCTAGATGAATCCATGCTTCAATACCGCCCTCGCCACCTTCAGCAATTTGACCACTGCCATCATGGTCAAAAATACGTTGAATCCAGCCACGGCGAATTTCACGATCTTGGCAGTTTGAAAGAATTGCAGCATCGTTCATCGGGATTGCAATCTGGTAGTAATAACGATTGGCTACCCAAGCCTGCATTTGTGCTTGGCTGAGCTTACCTTCATACATCAACACATGTATTGGATGGTAAATATGGTAGCCCTTGCCTTTTTCACGCAATTTAGCTTCAAATTCTTCTCTACTCCATGGTGCTAGTTTTTCAGTCATTTTGTTTTTTCCTTTTTTAAAATTCAAATCTCTAAATGAGACAAAGCGTAAAAGATTTTGAAACAACGCAGTATCCTGAAGAGGGTTGAGTTTTTTTATAAAATAATATCCATACCATCATAAGCGACTTCAATTTTGTGTTCATTCAAAATTGCACGCTCGGCAGAGTCTTCACGTAAAATTGGATTGGTGTTATTGATGTGAATCAACACCTTGCGTACGTCGCCAAATTTATCCAAGTCTTCAATCATGCCATTTTTTCCTGACTGCGGATTGTGACCAATACTGCGCGCAGTTTTAGTCATAAGGCCTAAATCAATCATCTCGGTATCTGTCCAAAACGTACCATCCACCATTATGCAGTCCGCTTGATTCATTAATTCAGGTAAGTGTGGCTCAATCTCGGCCAAACCAGGTGAATACCAGCATTTTTTACCGGTGCTAATTTCCTCTATCAATACACCGATAGTGTCACCGGCTTGTGGATCATTACGATGTGGTGAATATGGCGGCGCAGCACTCTTGAGCGCAACTGTGGTGAATCTCAGATTAGGGACATTGGGCATGGTAAAACTGGTTTTTCCATCAATCGGCACTTGGGTGTAATTGATGCCACAGTAATGACCTAGAATATTCAGCACCTGATTTCCTGAGGTAAGATCGCCATACACCATATCGGTACAGTAAATTTCACGCTTCACAGAGCCTTCGCGCAACATATACAAACCTGTAGTGTGGTCAATCTGCGCATCTATCAACACAATCGCCTGGATGCCGGTATCACGGATTGCTCGCGCTGGTTGCAACGCGGGGAAGTCTTGAATTTGTTGCAGCACATCAGGTGACGCGTTAAAAAGCACCCAATTGATGCCATCACTACTGACGCAAATAGAGGATTGTGTGCGCTTAGTTGCCTTAATCGTGCCTTTACGTAATCCATCGCAGTTAAAACAATTACAGTTCCACTGCGGAAAACCACCGCCAGCACCTGCGCCTAATACGTGTATATGCATAAAATTCTACGATTCTTTAAAAATTTATTTATTTTTAGGTTTGTTATAAACAAGCCTGCCTTACAGTTTAAAGCACGGTATTTTTTATAAAAAAAGGCTGTCTTGCGGCAGCCTTTTTTTATAATCCGTTATTGCAAATTATTTATTCATTACGTACATTGTAACTTCAAAGCCAAAACGCATTTCAGTAGCTGCTGGTTTAGTCCACATGATAAAGTCCTTTAAGTAATTGTTAATTTGTTATCGCTACAACTTAAGTTGTCATAACGTGAGAAGCATTTTGCGCTCAATTTAACGCTCATAACACCGCAAACTTACCGAATACCCCCTAAGTAAATTCATGATGTGACGCTCATCCAAAACCACAACTGGTGAAATTTTGAAACTAGTGCATTAACAATGTTGCACTGACAGCCTATTCAGGCTTGCTTGATTTTTTCTAGCACTTCCAAAAACTTGGCATTTTCTGAGAATAAACCAATACTCACTCTGATGTATTCTGGCATTTCGTAATTGGCAATCGGTCGTACAATCACGCCGTTCTTGAGTAACTGTTGATTATAGTCTGCCGCATTGCCGACTTTGATACTAACAAAATTGGCGAAGGATGGAATATATTCAAAACCTAATTTCTCAACACCTTGGGTTAGCTGCGCCATTCCCGCCTGATTTAGGGCATAACTGCGTGCAACAAAGTCATCATCAGCCAACGATGCAACCGCCGCAGCTTGAGCAATGCTATTCACATTAAACGGCTGGCGTACACGGTTCATTATGTCTGCCACCTCGGCATGGCATAAACCAAAGCCTACACGTAAGCCTGCCAAGCCATAGGCTTTAGAAAAGGTGCGTGAAATAATCAGATTATCAAATTCATTTAGCCAGCTAATCGCCTCGGACTTCAATGCTGCTGGCAGATATTCATCATAAGCCTCATCAAGCACTACTAATACCTGCTTAGGCACTTGTTTTAAAAATGCATAAAGCTCATCCCGGCCAAGCAATGTGCCAGTGGGGTTATTAGGGTTTGCCACAAAAATGATGCGTGTTTTAGGCGTTATGGCGGCTAACATCGCAGTTAAGTCGTGACCGTAGTTTTTGGCAGGTACAACGATACCTGTGGCACCAGTAGCTTGCGTCACTAACGGGTAAACGGCAAAAGCATGTTGCGAATAAATAGTTTCGCAATCCGAGGTTAAAAAAGCACGTGCCGCCAACTCTAAAATATCATTTGAGCCATTGCCAAATACGATTTGGTGAGGGGCTACATCATATTTTTTGCTCACGGCATCACGCAGCGCAAAGCTATTGCCATCCGGATAACGCGCAATATCAAACAATGCCTCTTGTATCGCGTATTCAGCTTTAGGGCTAATACCTAGCGGATTTTCATTTGAGGCTAATTTAACAATATCTTCTACGCGCAAGCCCATTTCACGGGCAAGTTCAGTGATAGGTTTGCCACCTTGATACGGAGCGATGTTTCGAATGTACTCAGGGGCTAAGTCGGCAATACTCATAAAAAAACCTTAAATCTTTTGGGTGGGGTGACGCTAAATAATAGCAACAGGGTAAGAACCTAATACCTTAATAAAGGCAGCGTGTGCGCTAATCGCCTTTAGTGCAGCCGACACAGGCGCGTTTAATTGATGGCCTTCAATATCCATAAAAAATACATATTCCCAAGCGCCGGTTTTAGCTGGGCGAGATTCAAACTTAGTCATACTCACGCCATGTTCGGCCAAGGGTGCCAGTAAAGACACCATCGCGCCTGGCACGTTTTTAGTGGCCATCACCAGCGAGGTTTTGTCTTGACCTGAAGGCGCAACATCATGCTTGCCCAATACTAAAAAACGTGTGGAATTATTAGGGTCATCTTCAATATTTTCTGCTAATACATTCAAGCCAAACAGCTCGGCTGCACGTTTGCTGGCAATAGCAGCGGCAAACGTGTCATCAGCTGAAACCAGATCATGAATCATCTGCGCGGCGCGGGCGTTGCTGGTAACCGCCTCGCGCTCTGCACGCGGCAATGTTTTATTCAGCCACTCATGGCATTGTGCAAGCGACTGCGAGTGCGAAAAAACATGTGAAATTTGACCAATATCTGTTTGTTTTGACAATAAACAATGATGAATTGGCAGGGTAACTTCACCACAAATTTTAAGTGGGCTTGCCAACAACAAGTCTAACGTTAAACCAATCGCGCCCTCAGTCGAGTTTTCTACCGGCACGATGCCGTAGTCTGCCTGACCGGCCTCTATGGTGCGAAACACCTCATCAATCGAGCCACAAACAATGGCTGCTCTACCCTGCCCAAATTGTTTGAGTGCGGCCTCTTCACTATAAGTACCCAGTGGGCCTAAAAACGCAATAGACAGTTCTTTTTCTAAAGCGCGACAGTTCGACATCACCGCACGAAATATGTTAGCCACAGCCTCATTGGACAACGGTCCTTGGTTATGCGCCTGCAAACGGCGTAGTACCTGCGCCTCACGCTCTGGGCGATAAATCACGCCATCATCTTTAAGCTCACCAATATGGCGCGCGTGACTTGCCCGCGCGTTTACAAGCTGGAGTATTTGCTCATCAATGGCATCTATTTGGTCACGATGTTGCTTTAACTGATGGGGCGTTTGTTGATTAGACATGGCTAGTGCGCACTTTCAAATGCTTTCATGTAACTGATTAATGCCTGTACACCTTCAATCGGCATTGCATTGTAAATGGAAGCGCGCATACCACCCACCATGCGATGGCCTTTTAACTGCAATAAACCATTGGCCTCAGCACCTTTTAAAAATGCATCGTTGAGTGATTCATCATGCAAGAAAAATGGAATATTCATGCGTGAACGGTTGTTGAGTGCCACGTGATTACTATAAAAATCAGTACTATCAATGTAATCGTAAAGCATTTTTGCCTTTGCGATATTGACTTGCTCAATCGCCCTTACTCCACCCTGCGCTAACAACCATTCAAACACCAACCCCGCAATATAAATGCTGTAAGTTGGCGGCGTATTAATCATGGATTGATTTTCAGCCTGTGTTTTCCAGTTAAACACCGCGGGTGTCAAAGGTGATGCTCTATCCAGCAAATCATCACGCACGATCACAATACATAAGCCTGCAGGACCTATATTTTTTTGTGCGCCACCGTAAATTACACCGTACTGATTAACATCAATCGGCCGTGAAAGTATGTGTGAGGACATATCGGCGACAATCGGCACATTACCAGCGTCTGGCAAACCATCAAACTCAACACCATTGATGGTTTCATTGGTGCAGATATGCAAATAGGCCGCATTTTTATTTAACTTCCAACTTGAGTAAGCTGGCACATTGGTAAATTTACCCGCTTCGCCACTCGCCACCACGTTAATCTTGCCATAGGCATTGGCATCTTCCACACTACGTTTAGACCAAGCCCCAGTCACCACATAATCAGCCTCGCCACCATTGAGCAAATTCATTGGAATAATCGCGTTTTCCGCAATTGCCCCACCTTGCAAAAACAATACTTTATAGTTTTGTGGAATGCTTAATAGTGTTCGCAAATCCGCTTCAGCTTTGGCTAAAATACTGGTGAACTCTTTACCGCGATGTGACATTTCCATCACACTCATACCAGAACCGTGCCAATCTAGCATCTCGGCTTGGGCACGCTCAAGTACGGGTTTTGGTAATACTGCTGGACCTGCTGAAAAGTTATAAATTTTCGTCATATTGTATAAAGTTTTTTATCTACGGGTGAACTCGGATTTTACAAAGTTGTTTAACTTTCAATCTCCTCCTCACCGTCATCCTCTGTCTCTACAATTTTCTCAATACCGGAGAGTTTTTCACCTTCGCCCAGATTGATTAGCGTAACCCCCTGTGTCGCGCGACCTAACTCACGAATCTCTTTCACACGGGTACGAATCAACACACCACCGGTAGTAATAAGCATAATTTCATCTTCATCATTCACCAGTTTTGCCGCAACCACCAAACCGTTACGCTCGCTCACAGCAATGGCTTTTACGCCTTGCGTGCCACGACCAGAATGACGGAAATCACCTAAAACAGTACGTTTACCATAACCGTTTTCAGTCGCCACCAATACCGTTTGCTTGTCGTTATCTGCAATCAATAGTGACAACACCTGTTGTTTATCAGCCAGCTTCATGCCACGCACACCACGTGTAGCACGCCCCATTTGACGCACATCTTCTTCATCAAACCAAACTGCTTTACCGCCATTAGAAACCAACACAATATCATTGGTGCCATGCGTCACCTCTGCACCAACCAAGTAATCGCCATCATCTAAATTGATGGCGATGATGCCTGATTTACGCGGATGAGCAAAATCTGTTAACGGCGTTTTTTTCACGGTACCGTTTGCGGTTGCCATGAAAATAAAGTGATTCTCATCAAACTCTTTAACAGCCAGAATGGCATTGATCTTCTCGCCTTCTTCCAGCGGGAATAAGTTCACAATGGGCTTGCCTCGGCCAATACGGCTACCCTGTGGCACTTCATACACTTTTAACCAGTACACTCGTCCAAGGCTACTGAAGCACAGAATATAATCGTGCGTATTCGCTACAAACATTTTGTCGATAAAGTCATCTTCTTTGGTAGGCGCGGCTGATTTACCTCTGCCACCACGTTTTTGCGCACGGTATTCGTCCAAAGGTTGAGATTTGATATAACCGGTATGTGACAAAGTCACTACTACATCAGTCGGTGTAATTAAATCTTCTAAAGATAAATCCTGTGCGTTTACTACAATTTCACTACGGCGTTTGTCACCAAATTGCCTTCTGATTTCGGTGAGTTCGTCAGTAATAATCGCGGTTACACGTGCAGGTGTAGCCAAAATATCGAGTAAGTCAGCAATAATATCCATCACCTCTTTATATTCACTCACTACTTTATCTTGCTCTAAACCAGTTAAGCGTTGCAGGCGCATCTGCAAGATTTCCTGCGCTTGTATATCACTTAATTTGTAGCCGTTTGGCGTTAAGCCAAAATCAATACTTAAGCCTTCAGGGCGTGACGCTTCCATTGCGGCGCGTTTAAGCATTTCTTCAACCACCGGCGATTTCCAAACTTTCGCCATCAAATCTATTTTTGCTTCTGGCGGCGTTGGTGCGGCTTTAATCAGCGCAATCATCTCATCCACATTGGCGAGTGCAACGGCTAAACCTTCTAAAATGTGGCCGCGTGCACGTGCTTTTTTCAGCTCAAATACGGTACGGCGTGTAACGACCTCACGGCGATGACGCAAGAACGCCTCTAGCATTTGCTTCAAATTCAGCAATCGTGGCTGACCATCTAACAAGGCCACCATATTCATACCAAACGTATCTTGCAACTGCGTTTGTTTGTAAAGGTTATTCAGCACCACTTCGGCAATTTCACCGCGTTTAAGCTCAATCACCACGCGCATGCCAGATTTATCTGATTCATCGCGCAGATCAGAAATACCCTCAATCTTCTTCTCGTTAACTAACTCGGCGATTTTCTCAACAAAAGTTTTTTTGTTCACTTGGTACGGCAGTTCATCCACGATCAATGCCTGACGACCACCGCGCTCCATGTCCTCAACGTGAGTACGCCCACGCATCACCACTCGGCCACGACCAGTGCGGTAACCTTCTTTTACACCGACGGTGCCGTAGATGATACCTGCGGTAGGAAAATCTGGTGCCGGCACGAGCTCAATCAATTCTTCAATACCCATTTCAGGGTCTTTAAGCAAGGCAAAACATGCATCCAACACTTCATTTAAGTTATGCGGTGGAATATTGGTTGCCATCCCCACTGCAATTCCAGAGCTACCGTTAATCAATAAGTTTGGAATACGCGCCGGCATGATAAGAGGCTCGTGTTCAGAGCCATCGTAGTTAGGACCAAAATCAACGGTTTCTTTATCAATATCCGCTAACAGCTCATGTGCGATTTTTGCCATACGGATTTCTGTATAACGCATCGCCGCCGCGTTATCGCCATCGACAGAACCAAAGTTACCTTGGCCATCTACCAACATATAGCGTAGAGAGAAATCTTGCGCCATACGCACGATCGTATCGTAAACTGCGGTATCGCCATGCGGATGGTATTTACCAATCACATCGCCCACGATACGTGCGGATTTTTTGTAAGGCTTGTTGTAATCGTTGCTTAACTCATGCATCGCAAATAAAACACGACGATGCACCGGTTTTAAACCATCACGCACATCGGGTAACGCACGTCCCACAATTACGCTCATGGCGTAATCAAGGTATGACCGACGCATCTCATCTTCTAAACTGATAGGCAGGGTTTCTTTAGCGAATTGATCCATGTTGTAATTAACTTTTAATGGTTTTTTTATGTGGTTTGGATTTTAACATGATTAATCAGCAAATTAACGAGGTTAAACCATAGTTTTAACCCTGGCTTTCATTGGAACGAAAAATGATGCGTTAGGCAGTTTTTGTACATACACAAAGATTCAGCTACCAATTCGTGGTGTGTACTTTATTCATAATCACCATCATTTAGCATGGGTTGCGTTTTAAGCGTGTTAAGTGCAAGATGCGCGTTGATTAGCTGATTATATCAGGAGAAGAATATGTCCTGGAAAAACACAAACAAGCGCTATGGCTCGTTAGCTATTGGCTTGCATTGGCTGATGTTACTACTATTTATTGCCGTGTACGCCACTATCGAGTTACGTGAACTCTACCCCAAAGGGAGTGACCCGCGTGAGGCGTTAAAAACCTGGCACTTTATGCTGGGTTTGAGTATATGGGTATTGGTCGCGCCACGCATTTATGCCAGATTAACTTCATCTACGCCCAGCATTACACCAGAACCAGCGCGCTGGCAGATGCTCTCAGCGAAACTGGCACATTTAGCGCTGTATGGCTTGATGATGATTATGCCATTACTCGGTTGGCTACTATTAAGCGCATCAGGTAAACCCATTCCGTTTTTCGGCTTGGAGCTACCGGCATTGGTGGCTAAAAACAAAGAATTGGCAGAATTAGTCAAAGAAGTTCATCAAACGATAGGCGTTGTCGGTTATTACCTGATTGGCTTGCATGCGGCGGCGGCTTTATTTCATCACTACTATATCAAAGATGACACGCTGATTAGAATATTGCCGAAAAGTAAATAAGGCCATTAATTTTTGCCATTAAATAAGACGCACTCGTCTATAATTATCCAAGATTTTATATTTAGAGGTATCAATGGCACGTCCTGAAAAGGTTCGCCTAGGTGAAATTTTAGTTCAGCAAAATTTAATTTCTGCTGAAGATTTAAATAAATCACTAGAAGAACAAAAGCGCACTGGTCGTAAGCTGGGAAGAATTTTTGTTGATAGCGGCTATGTGACAGAAACGCAGATTTCAGAAGCGTTGGCGCGCCAGTTGAAAATTCCGTACATCAACATCCAGCAATTTAACACCAAATCTGAAGTCATCATCAAATTGCCCGAGGCTCAAGCCAGGCGCTTTCGTTGTGCAGTGCTGGAAGACAGAGGTAGCAACTACCTGGTTGGCATGGTTGACCCAACCGACTTGTTTGCCTATGACGAAATAGTGCGTTTGTTGCACCGGGATATTGAGCTTGCAGTTGTACAAGAAAACGCGCTCCTGCAACTGATTGATCGCAGTTACCGCCGTACCGATGAAATTTCAAACTTGGCATTGGAGCTGGGTCAAGACCTGGGCGACTCTGCTATCGATTTTGCGGCACTGGGCACTGGTAGCAGTAGTGATGAAGCGCCTGTCGTTAAGCTACTACAAACCATTTTTGAAGATGCAGTACAAGTACGCGCCTCTGATATTCACATTGAACCACAAGAAAACAAACTGCATATTCGCTTCAGAATCGATGGTGTGATGCATTTGCAAACGGAGGCCGAGTTAAAGATATCCTCAGCGTTAGTCTTGCGATTAAAACTCATGTCCGGTTTAGATATTTCTGAAAAACGTCTGCCGCAAGATGGTCGATTTGCAGTTAAAGTCAAACACCAGCCCGTTGATGTGCGTATTTCAACCATGCCAACGCAATATGGCGAATCAGTGGTAATGCGCTTACTGATACAAAATAGCAACGCCTTCTCGTTAGAAAAACTCGGCATGCCTGCTGATATGTTGGAGCGCTTTCGTAAGCTGATCCATCGCCCGAGCGGAATGGTGTTGGTGACAGGTCCTACGGGTAGCGGTAAAACCACTACCCTTTATGCAGCACTCAATGAACTGAATTCGCTAGCTAATAAAATTATCACGGTTGAAGACCCTGTAGAATACCGCCTGCCCGGCATTAACCAGGTACAGGTCAACGAAAAAATTGATCTGGATTTCTCACGTGTGTTGCGTTCTACCTTACGCCAAGATCCTGACATTATTCTGGTAGGTGAAATGCGCGATCAAGAAACTGCACAAATCGGCTTAAGAGCCGCAATGACAGGTCATTTGGTATTATCTACCCTACATACCAACGATGCCACTAGCACATTAGTTAGAATGATAGACATGGGCGCGCCACGCTTTATGGTGGCAACCTCCATATTAGCCGTGATCGCGCAACGCTTAGTTAGATTAGTATGTGACAACTGCAAAGAAACCTACACGCCACAACCTTTTGAACACGGCTGGTTACAACATGAACTTGGCACTGAGGTTGAAGCCCACCGTTACGTGCATGGTAAAGGTTGCAGCGTATGCAATGGCACAGGCTACCAAGGTCGCGTTGGTGTTTACGAGCTACTTGAAATGAACAACGAACTCATTGACGCTGCCAGCCACCACGACCCTAATTACTTTATTAAAATTGGCAAACAACACATGGCAGGCAAAACATTGCGTAAAGGTGCCGTTAACTTAGTCACAGCACAACGCACAACGATTGCTGAAGCGATGCGCATCAGCAACCAGTTTGAGGAATAACCCAATGCGTACACAATTTAAAAACACACCATCCCGCGCCCGTTCCCTGAGCTTACCGAAGTGGTCGAAGGGGTATTGTGAGTTAATTAGTCCCTTCGACCACTTCGGTAAGCTCAGGGCAGGCAAGCTCGGGGAACGAATTGACACTATTGGTGGGCAATCTTTGCCAGGCTTCAATGAACACGCTTTATTAAATTAAATAAAATGCCATTTTTTTCTTATAAAGGTCGTGACGTCAAAGGTACTTTAGTGCAAGGCGTACTAGAGAGCGCAGACAGCAGCTCTTTAGCCAACCAATTGTTTAATCTTAACATTACGCCTATTGAGATTAAGGTCCAAACCTCAACAGCCGCCAGCAAAAACCTCTCGATAAGTTTATTTGACGAAAAAATTGAAACCATTGATGTCATGCTGTTTAGTCGGCAGATGTACACCTTGCTAAAAGCGGGCATTCCGATTATGAATGCCTTCAATGGTCTGGAGGCCTCAACCCAAAATAAAGCTTTTGCTAGCGTGATTGCCAGCCTGCGTCAAAGCCTTGCCAGCGGTCGCGAACTCTCAAATGCACTGAGCCAACACCCCAAAGTTTTTTCTAATTTTTACATCAGTATGGTACGCGTAGGTGAAAGTACCGGGATGTTAGAAACCGTATTTCTGCGATTATTTGATCACCTTGAGTTTGAGCGCTTTATGCGTGACCAAATCAAGGCGGCGCTACGCTACCCTACTTTTGTAGTCATTGCCATGGGCATTGCTATTGTGGTGGTGAACCTGTTTGTTATACCTGCGTTTGCTAAAGTATTTCAAGGCTTTGGTGCAGAGCTCCCCTTAATGACAAAGATTTTGTTAGCTTTCTCTAACTTTATGGTCGCCTCATGGCCGTACCTGATAGCAAGCATCATTGCTATGGTATGGTTATTTCGTACTTACACTGCCAGCGGCACAGGTCAATATCATTGGGATAGCTTTAAATTAAAAACACCGATTGCAGGCAAAATTATCCACAAAGCTACCATGGCACGCTTTGCTAGAAGCTTTGCTTTAGCCAGTAAAAGTGGCGTACCGATTACCAGTGGCCTAAAGTTAGTCGCGCAAACTACAGATAACGTATATATCGCAAACCAAGTAGAACAAATGCGCGAAGGTGTAGAACGTGGCGAAAGCATTTTGCGCACCGCCACCAATGCTGGCGTATTTAACCCGATTGTGCTGCAGATGATTGCCGTGGGAGAAGAGTCTGGCTCGCTAGATGATTTGATGGAAGAAATTGCCGATATGTATCAACGTGAGGTTGAGTATGAAATTAAAACCTTGGGCGCTCAAATCGAGCCAGTTTTAATCGTGTTTTTAGGCGTCATGGTACTGATACTTGCCCTTGGTATTTTCTTGCCAATATGGGATCTTGGCAAAGTCGCCATGCAAAAAGGTTAAAACTGTTAAGCCGTTGCCAACCATGTCGATAACTCAACCATCATTGTCAGCAAACGATACAAAAACCGTGCGCGGCTTCACTTTATTAGAGCTGATAGTCGTCATTTGCTTAGTTGCTATTTTAGGGGCTACCGCATTAGATCGACTCTTCTGGTATCAAGGACAAGCAGAAAAAGCCAGCATGGACTACACCGCGACCATGATTAAAAGCGGCTTATGGATGAGTACAGCCAATTTAATGATGGCGAACCGCAACGCCGACATCCCCACCCTTGCAGCACAGAATCCGATCAACTTATTAGCCCAAAAACCAGAAAACTATTTAGGTGAATTAAACCCTGACAACATTGGGTCGCTGGCTAGCGGAAACTGGTTTTATGATCACGCTAAACACCAAGTGGTTTATATTGTCGAGTATCGTCAAAACTTCACACCAGATATTGCTGGTGACTACACCGTGAAATACGGCATGCAGGTGCTTTATGGGGAAATGGAACTTGCATCTGGTAATAAAGTGTCATACATTACAGGGGTCGCCTTAGTGCCGCTGAGTAAATATAGCTGGTATTGAGGTACTGAGAACTTTACTTGGCTTCCGTGCCAGAGCACTTGGCATTGATTTTGCATTGACATTATCAAAGAATAATTAAATTTTTAATAGCAGCCTTGCTGTACAGGAAAATGACAAATGAAAAAATATCAAACTGGCTTTACATTGATTGAACTGGTTGTGGTGATCGTGATACTGGGTATTTTAGCCGCAACAGCCCTACCACGTTATACCGACATGCAAGTACGTGCACGCATTGCAAAACTTAACGGTGCACTGGGGGCTGTGCGTGGCGCATCCGCATTAGCGCATGCGCAGTGTTTGGCGCAAGCAACGCCTTGCCCAAGCAGCACGGCAGCAACAACGACTAACATGGAAGGCATTGCTGTAGGGATAGTCAGTCAATATCCAACAGCGAATGTAGCCGGCATCATCACTGCGGCGGGTCTGAGTACTCTCAGCCCAGCTGATTTCACTTTAATTGGTGGCGGTGGTGCAGCTTTAAATACGCTTACCATTGTTATACCTGGTGGAACTGGAACTAACTGTCGATTTACTTACCAAGCCGCAAACTTTGCAGCAGGCTCAGTAGTAGCGCCAGTGATAACAAGCACTGTTGCTTCATCTGCCTGTACGTAAATAATATTTAATTTAGCTTAACTTTAACTTAGGAGACTGTAATGCGTAATACTCAACAAGGTTTTACCTTAATTGAATTAGTAGTTGTAATTGTAATTTTAGGTATTTTGGCGGCTACGGCTTTGCCGAAGTTTATTGACTTAAGCACTGATGCTGGCAACGCAGCAGCAAACGGAGTTGCAGGGTCAATTGCTTCAGGAACAGCTATTAACTTTGCTGCTCACAAAGCAAATTCCGCTAATGGCACAACATTAAGTGCAGCTAATGTATGTACTAGCGCACTTCTTCAACCTTTTGTGACTGGTGTCACCTTAACTGCTGTTGCAGCTACTACTAACAACGAATTCCAGATTGCTGGTACTGGTGTTTGTACCGCTAATGATGGAGGAGCTGTAACTTGTACAGTTCAAGCTAAAACAGGTGTTGCTCAAAATGCGACTGTAACTTGCGCACTATAACGATTTAGCAAGCGTAGCCTCGATGCAATATGCATCAGGAAAACTGATAAGTACTACTAAGCCCGCTTCGCAGGCAAGTATTGCTAAATGGAATCGAGGGTTAACACCTAACCTTGATTCCACTACGCTCCATCAAGGCTACATAGAAACGTAGCTTTAATGAAAGTCTAATGAGTTTCAAACAATGATTCTACGTCATGACACAGGTCGCTTTGGCAGGCTAAACACAGGATTCACGCTCATTGAATTGATTATGGTCATGGTCATCGTCAGCATTCTTGCTATCGCCGTCATGCCGCGCTTTACCGATCAATCTGCTTTTGAAAGCCGTGGCTTTCATGATGAAACCATGTCTTTACTGCGTTATGCGCAAAAAACTGCAATTGCGCAACGGCGCACGGTCTGCGTTTCTTTAAATGCAACAGGCGTTGCCCTCACCATAGATACTGATACACCCGCAGATGAAATTTGTAACGCCGCACCGACTCTACCCAGTACACCTCGTGGTGGCAATGGGTTAACAGGCTCTGTCAACGCGTTTACATTTACACCACTGGGTAGCACTAATCAAAGCGCCAATATCAACATTACCATTGCGGGTAGCACAGGCATCACGGTAGAGGCCGCCACAGGTTACGTGTATGACTAACAGGCGCCCATCAGGTTTTACGTTAATTGAGCTGGTTATTTTTATCATTATCGTAAGCGTAGCTGTGGTGGGTATTCTTTCGGTAATGAACACCGTGGTTAAATCCAGCGCAGACCCAATGATACGCAAGCAGGCTGCGGCACTGGCAGACTCGATTTTGGAAGAGATTTTACTTAAACCATATACTGACCCTGACGCCACTGAAACTGGAGAAACCGGGCGTGACAACTACGATGATGTAGATGATTTTAACGGTAAAACTAACGCCTTATTTACCGACTTACCCAGCGAGTTATCTGCTTATGTGATTAACATTGCTGTGGCTTCGCCAGCCGCCCTCAATGGCGTAACGATGAAAAAAATAACAGTCACGGTGACCAATGGTGCAGATAGCATCAGCATGGTTGGCTACCGAGCGAGTTATTAAGTGAGGAATTCTATGCGACCCTCACACCACGCTCAAGGCTTTACCCTCATTGAAACCATTATGGTGATTGTCATCACGGGTATTATTGGTGGCATGGTCGCAATTTTTATCAAAAAACCGGTAGAGGCCTATTTTGATAGCGCCCGTCGTGCCGCACTCACAGATGTAGCGGACACCGCCGTGCGCCGCATGTCGCGTGATATTCGCAAAGCATTACCGAATAGTGTTCGCACGCCCACAACCCAATGTATTGAATTTATACCCACTAAAACGGGTGGTCGTTATCGGTCTGAAACGAATAATGCAGGAGCTGGTGACATTTTAAACTTCACGGGGCTTGATAGCAGTTTTGATATGTTTGGCACTAACAGCACGTTATCTGACCAACAAATTACAGCAGGCGATGTGATTGCCGTATACAACCTTGGCGCCGATATTAACGATGCTTTTGCTGGAAACAACACAGCCACGGTGTCTAGTGTTGCGGCGGGTGCACTTGCCAATGAAACAAAAATCAACATCTCCAGCAAGTTATTCCCTCTAGCCTCCGGTAGCAACCGCTTTCATGTGATCCCCAAAGATGAAAAAGTAGTGGCTTTTGTTTGTAGTGGCGGCAAGCTATACCGAACCGCCAGCAGTACTTTTAGTAGCACCTGCCCGACAACAGGCGCCGTCTTGGCCAACAATGTAAGCACGTGTAACTTTGTTTATAACGGCTCAGATTTACAACGTAATGCGTTAATACAACTCACCGTAAAGTTTACCGATAGCGATGAAACCGTGAGCCTGTACCACGAAGTCCATGTGAACAATACACCATGATGCAACCCCACAAGATACAACGCGGTTTTGCCATCATCGCCGCAATTTTTCTACTGGTGGTGCTAGCCGCATTGGGTGCATTTATGGTGACGTTCTCTAACACACAACATTTAACCTCGGCGCAAGATGTTCAAGGTTCGCGTGCCTACTGGGCGGCACGCGCCGGGTTAGACTGGGGCATTGCCGGCACCACCGCAACCTGCCCTGCTTCACCCACTACGCTAAGCGTTAATAGTTTCAGTGTGGTAGTCACGTGCGAGCTAAAGACTTATCCAGAAGCCAGTACTACGATCAGTATTTATAACGTGACATCGGTGGCATCCACAGGTAGCGTTGGTAGCTTAAGCTTTATTGAACGTAGCGTTTCTGCTTCTATAGAAAAATAAAATGCTCCAAAATATCCGCATCACATATCGCCTTCGTCAAGCACTTTAAAAGGGTAAATAGCGCAATGAATAAATTTTATGACGGAAAGAACGCGCGTCCATTGACAGATGCATACTACAAATCCAAGCCTGCTCAGATACTTGCTTTTATTATCATGGTGTTTTTTTTCAATCATCTAGCACAAGCAGCTACATATACACTCCCTGCCGGCATTAGCTCCTCGCCTTTTAATAATTGCAGTTTTTTTTCTGGCACCACTTACAACTGTACTGGCAACATCGATATTGGTAAAAATCACACGATCAATGTGACATCACCAATGACACTTAATTTGACTTCTGGTGATTTCAAAGCAGACGACAATCTTACAATCAACAGCGGTGGAAATAACTTCACTATTAGCGCACCAAATGGTGATATTGAGATAGGAAAAGATTTTACTGGCTCGGTAAATCTGCAGGCTGGTGATGATATTAAAATAGATAAAGACGCCAATATCACTGGGAATTTAACCGCTGGAGATGATATTACAATAGATAAAGACTCCAATATCACCGGGAATTTAACTGCTGTGGATAATATAGATCTTGGTAACAATACCGTCGTTACAGGAAACTGCTCACCGAGTCACCCCCAATGCACAGCCCCAGCTCCAGCTCCGACGCCTATAGCCGAATATCGTTTCGACGAAAGTGCTTGGTCTGGGGCCTCTGGTCAGGTAGTCGATGCCATTGCTGGCAACAACGGTACCGCTAAGAATGGTGTGATAACGACCAACAGCACAGGCAACGGCCAAGGCATCTGTCGATTAGGTGTGTTCGACGGAAGTAATGATTACGTTGAAGTTCCCACCATCTACAACCAGCTCAAGGGAACCTTTTCGTTCAGCGCTTGGTTGAACACCACTCAAGTGGGTAACAATGTCGACTGGCAAGCGCCTGGCATCACCGGTGTTGAGGAGAATGGTGGGCAAGACGATATCTTTATCGGCTGGCTAGATGCGAGTGGACGCATTGGGCTTAATGTCAAAAATGATAATTCTTTCACATCAACATCTTCAGTCAATAACGGTCAATGGCACCATGTTGTATTTACACGGGATATGGCCTCTGGTTTGACCAAGATCTATGTTGATGGCGTACTGCAAAATACTCGCACCCAAGGCACGGGGCTAATTGGAAACACCTTTAATGGGATAGGTATAGTACGTAATACATCATCATCAACAGCCCCAAAATACTTCAATGGAAAACTTGATGAGATCTTGATTTTTAACAACATATTAACCGATGCAAACGTCACACAAATATACTCAAATCAATCAATAGGTAAAAATTGGGATGGCACGGCACGTATTTGCGGTGGAGGCTTCGACCATGTTCAAATTGAGCATCCAAGCGGCAATGGGGTGACCTGCTCACCAACCACACTGACGATAAAAGCCTGTGCAAATGCTGCATGCACGACGCTTTATACAGGAGGCATCTCAGGCACGCTAACAGCCACTGGATCTGGCACTGCAAACTGGGGTGATGGCACCGCCGATTTTAATATTCCAGCCAGTGGATCGGTAACTAAAACTTTACAGCTTACTTCGGTAAATACCGATGTATCAACAACATTGGGTGCTGCATCAATTACCCCTACCCCAACTGCAAATACAAGCTGCAACTTTGCGGGTTGTGTTTACACCGCCAGCAACTCCGGTTTTATTTTTGATATTCCTAATCACGTGGCAGGCGTTACACAGACGGTAGCTATTAGCGCCGTGAAAAAAGCCGATAATTCAAATGTGTGCGTACCCGGCCTAGCCAATGTGACTCGGACATTACAAATGTCGTGCACTTACGTTAATCCAGGTACCGGTACTTTACCAATGCTGGTTAACGGAAGGTACTTAAACAACACGAACAGTGCCAATGCAATGTGCGCCTCCTCCAGTCCGGTCGGTTTGGCTTTTAACAACGCTGGCATAGCCAATGCAACCCTTAGTTATCCTGATGTTGGCAACATGAGATTAACCACAGCTTATGCCGGCTCGGTAGCGACAGGTGATGCCGGATTGTCGATTAACGGGACCGATGTATTTATTACGGCACCCAAGGATTTTGTGTTTAGCAACATAACCGCCGCGCCTATTAAGGCTGGCAGTAATTTCAGTGCAACGGTGACCGCTCGCAACAACGGCAATAATACAACCCCAAATTTTGGTAATGAGTTATCACCAGAAAGCGCGACAATTTCATTTACTAAATATCAACCGACCGGTATTGGCGCAGTCAATGGTAGCTTTTCTGGCACATTAGGCACATTTACTAATGGTGCAGCAACTGGCAGTAACCTCAATTGGAGTGAAGTTGGCCTCATTGACCTTAATGCTACATTAACAAGCAATAACTATCTTGGCTCCGGGCTAACAGTAATTGGCTCAACTGGTAGTGCAGGAGCTGTTGGGCGCTTTACTCCACACCATTTCGATACCGTCGTGACACAAGGATGCAGTAGCGGTAGCTTTACGTATTCGGCACAACCCTTTAACGTGCAAGTAAGTGCGTTAAACGCTGCTGGCGCGCTTACTCAAAACTATGACGGCTCAATCAACACCACGCCAAATTTCGCCAAAGCAATCACGCTGTCTGATAGTAATGCCTCTGGATTAGGAACACTATTAAACCCGACAATAGCCTCCAGTGCATTTTTAGCAGGGGCGGCAAATGCAACACCTAACTACACCTTTACCACTGCAAAAACCGCACCGACCATCATTAAGTTACGCGCAACCGATACCGACAGCGTTAGCTCAGCGACGGGTGCTGAGGCTACGGCGACCATTCGCAGCGGCCGATTATTATTAAAAAATGCCTATGGTTCCGAACTGTTGAATTTGCCTATTGGACTGGAGGCGCAGTATTGGAGTGGCTCAAGTTATATCAGAAACGTACAGGATAACTGCACCACACTCCCCGCGAGTAGCATTGCTATGGGTAATTACACCTCCACACTTGCGGCATGTGAAACACAAATTGGTTACTCAACGGGTAGTGGTACATTGGTTAATGGTGTTTCAGATTATCTACGCTTAACTAAGCCAGGTGCCGGAAACAGTGGTAGCGTTCAGTTATCGCTTAACTTAAATGGTGCCACAGCGACCACTTGCACCTCGCCCGTGGCGAGTAGCGCAACAAATGCAAACCTACCTTGGTTCGGTGCCAACCCTACTTCACGTGCTACCTTTGGTATTTACAAAACCCCCATTATTTATATGCGCGAAAACTACTAATTTATAAAAATAAATGCATATACTACAATATGTTACATGATGTAACTTAATGTAGTATATACTTGCAAGATAACAGTCAAAAAAAAGCTTTAATCAAATTCACTTAAATAGCAGCCATGAATAGCACCCATGAAATTTTTTACTAAACAAAAGAAACCCGGCTGGTTTGCAATAAGTAGCTCAGGGCGTGGCGCGTCTGTGGCCTATGTTGTGAAAAATCACAATGGAAAACCAATAGTGATGTTTGCCAAAACGCGACAAGAAAGCTTAAAAGACAGCGCTGCTATTGAGGTTTTAGTTAAAGATTTGGCGTTATCTAACCAGCATTGCTCATTACTGCTATCACAAGGTGAATATCAACTATTGCAACTTGAAAAACCCAATGTACTCGCCAGTGAGTTGAAGCAAGCCGTGGGCTGGAAGCTAAAAGACATGATTGAGTGCCCGGTTGAGCAGGCTACCATTGATGTGATTGACATTCCAACCGACCCTAACAACGCGCAGCGGCAACCATACGCGTATGCCGTTGCTGCAAAAAATACCCTGATCAGTGAATATATTCAGCGCTTGATTGAAACTTCAGGTTCCGGTCTTGAAGTCATCGATATCCCTGAACTGGCACAGCGTAATATCGCAGCTTTTTTAGAACAAGAAAATCGCGGTTTGGCGATGCTCAGCATCAATGAAGGCGGTAGCCTGTTAACCTTTACTGCAAACGGCGAGCTTTACTATTCTCGATATATTGATATAGATACTGTACAAATTGAAAGTGAAGACAGCGCGCTCAAATCTAGTATATTTGAGCGCTTGTCATTAGATGTGCAACGTTCGCTAGATAATTTTGAACGTCAGTTTCCGTACATTACAATCAATCGGTTAGTGCTGGCACCATTTATGGGGCGTGAAGACTTTTATGATTATTTAAAAACCTCACTCTATGTGCAGGTTGATCAGTTTAATTTAGAGGATATTTTTAGTTTTGACGATGGCGTTGATTTAGGTGATTTATCTATGCAAGCTAATTTGCTACCAGTATTGGGTGCGGCGTTACGTCAGGATGCATCAGCATGAGCCAGCAAATCAACCTGTTAAATTTAGCTTTAATCAAAAAAAAGGACTTTTTAAGCCCTGGCAACATCGCCATAAGCACCGGCCTGTTATCAGTGTTGATGTTGGCATATTACAGCTTTGCACAAACACAATTGTCGTCGTTAATCATTCAGCGTAACCAGGTGGCGGAGGCTTTATCCGAAGCACAAACACAATTAACCCAAACGGCCTTATTGCATGCGCCTCATGAAGCTGACTCGGCATTGTTAGATCAAATTGCACAGCTTGAGCAAAAAGAGAAAATACAGCAACAAGTATTGCAAACCGTAAGCAAAAGCGCCACCACACCTGATAAAGGTTACGCAGCGTTAATGCGTGCTTTTTCTAAACAAAGTATTGATGGCTTATGGCTCACCAGCTTTAGCATGGATAGCGATAATAACCGGCTCAACATCAGTGGCCGCGCCTTACAAGGTAACCTGGTGCCTGAGTATATTTCTCGCTTGGGTAATGAAGATGTATTAAAAGGTCAATCATTTGCCACATTGAATATGAATTTACCAAAAGTAGAAGCTACTGCACTTAATAGCCCAACTCAACCAATACCTCCTTCAAATTTAGCTGCTGTTAAAGGCGACATTTCTACTCTGCCAAACAGTGTAACAAACCAAACGGCAGAACCTGATTTTATTGAATTTTCATTGCAATCCAGCCAAGAAGAATCTTCAAGCAACGCTTTAGAACCAAAGGCAAGGGGGCAAATTTGAACGCTTCTTTAATGCAATTCTGGGCATCTATCACTGAAAAGTTTGAAGCACTTAACCAGCGTGAACGCTGGTTAGTTTTTGGCGCATTATTAGCGGTGGTCTATGTCGCAATTAATATGCTGCTATTAGAACCTGTTCTTTTGCAAAAAAAATCACTCACCAGTGCTATTTCTACTGATGAAGCGCAGGTTCAGGCGCTACGCCAACAGCTAGCGCAATATGCTCAGCAAAATGTAACCGATCCCGATGCACAAAATAAGCAACGCATTGCAGTGTTGCAGTCAAATTTACAATCGTTAGAAAGCCAATTAAATAGCCTGCAAACATCGCTTATCAAGCCAGATAAAATGCCAGAACTATTGCGCAGTTTGTTGAAAAAAAATGGCAAACTAAAGCTGATTGAACTCAAAACCCTAACAGCAACAGGTTTGCTTGATAGCACCGCAACCACTGATGCTAACCAGAAGCCAACAATTACCGCCCAAGTGCAAAATGCGACAACAACATCAGAAAAATATATTGCACCCGTTTTTAAACATGGTGTAGAGATTACGGTAGAGGGTCGCTATTTAGATCTGCTTGCTTATGTGTCTGAACTAGAGCAAACGCCTTGGCATATTCTGTGGAGCAAAGCGGCTTTAAATGCGGATGCAAACCCAACGCACCAATGGCCATCTAACCGCTTAAAATTAACCGTTTACACCTTAAGCTTAGATCAAACATGGCTGAGCATTTAATGATCAAATTACGGCTGTCACATTCAATTTCAACACCATACAAGCAAATTATTCTGCTGACTTTAGTGCTATTTCTTACGCCATTTTTTGTATATGCCGAGGTGTTAAAAGATCCAACTCAGCCGCCCGCTTCGCTTGATCATAATATTGCTAATGAAGCTATCCCCACCGGCCCAGTGCTACAATCGGTGATGTTGGGCGCAAACTACCAAGCCGCAATCATTAGTGGCCAAAAAGTATTGTTAGGAAAAAAATACAAAGAAGCAACTTTGATCAAACTTAACGACCATGAAGCCGTATTGCGTTATCCCGACAAAAGCACCGTGACGCTGATCATGGATTATGCCGTGGATAAAAGCGTTGGGGAAAGCCCCACATCAAAAATCAACACGGTCAAGCGCACCCCAAAATTGAAATGAATACAATAAGCGAGAATAAAAAGATGCGAATCGTATCCAAACCGTTACCACTAGTTTTAATTCTGATATTAGTTACTGGTTGCGCTACTAATACGCCACAACCGAATGCTACGTTAAATAAAATCAATGACGAGTTAACAACCGCTGTCGCAACCAAAGAGAAAACACCAACGCCCGATGCGGTCAACAACGCGCTGTTACCCCCATTAACAATGGCGATGCCTAAATCTTCTGCCAAACGACTTGAGCAACGTTTTGATTTAGTGATCAACAATGCACCGGCTAATCAAGTGCTGATGGGCATTGTAAGTGGAACCCGCTATAGCATGCTGATTCACCCGGATGTAACGGGTTCAATTTCAGTCAATTTAAAAGATGTCACTGTTTTTGAAGCGCTGGATTCACTACGCGATCTTTATGGTTATGAGTACAAAGTTGACGGCTCCCGTATTTTTATTGAGTCCCCCGCGATGCAAACACGTGTTTTTCAAGTGAATTACATTGTTGGTCAGCGTAAAGGGACCTCTGACACCCGCGTGACCTCAGGCTCAGTCAGCGGTGGTAACAACAGTCAATCAGGACAACAAAGCAGCACTACTTCATCCACCGCAAGCAGTGGAAGTGCCAATAACCGCACCGCGCTCGTCAGCACCAGTATTGCAACTACATCTAACAATGATTTTTGGAAAGACCTAAGCGATTCACTCAACGGCATTGTCGGCACAGAAAATGGCAGGCGTGTGATTGTTAACCTACAGTCAGGTGTCATCGTGGTGCGCGCGATGCCTAACGAGGTGCGCAATGTCGAAACATTTTTGCGCTTGATGCAAGTTTCGATTGAAAGACAAGTTATTTTAGAGGCCAAAATTCTTAATGTGCAATTGAATGACTTATCTCAAAGTGGCGTCAACTGGTCTGTATTTGGCAGTAGCGGCAGAAACACCGGTATCGTTGGTAGCCTAAATGGTAATACACAGCTCGCAACCAGTGGTAACGGCGATTTAATCAGTGGTGATTTAGGCGCATCTGCTGGAAATCTAATCGCAAACTCAGCCACAACTGCGCTTGGTGGATCTTTATTTGCGGTCGCTTTGCAAGGTGCTAATTTTGCAGCTTTATTGCAATTTTTAGAAACACAAGGTGATGTACAAGTGCTATCCAGCCCGCGCATTGCCACCATTAACAATCAAAAGGCTGTGTTAAAGGTAGGCACCGATGAGTTTTTTGTGACAGGTGTATCCTCCAGCACCACCGCTTCAACGGGTGCGACAACTACCGTACCGGAAGTCACCTTGCAACCTTTTTTCTCAGGTATCACGCTCGATGTCACACCGCAAATTGATAAAGACGACAACATCATCCTGCACATGCACCCTTCCATTAGCCAGGTGACAACGGTAAACAAGCAAGTTAACTTAGGCGGCACTTCAGGCCAGCTAAACTTACCTTTAGCCTCCAGTAACGTTAGTGAAACCGACAGCATTGTGCGCACACGTGACGGACGTGTTATCGCCATTGGCGGGCTGATGACAGAGAGTTCTATTAACACAAAGTCCAAGGTACCCGGATTGGGCGATGTAAAAGGTATCGGTGCTGCATTTCGTCAGCGTGGGTCAACCAATACTAAGTCTGAACTTGTAATTTTACTGAAAGCAACTGTGGTACAAGGCCAAGACGGCTGGAAAGATGACATGCTATCCAGCCAGCAACGTGTAGAAGAAATGCAAAGACCTGAAACGACTGCTGGAACTGCCGACGGGAGCAGATAAGTAATGTATCTTCAACATTTTGGGTTGAAAGAATCACCTTTTAGCATTACACCCGATACCAGCTTTTACTTTGCGTCACATAGTTACAAAGAAGCACTCAGCACGTTGTTATTTGCGATTACCTCTGGCGAGGGATTTATCAAAATAACGGGCGAAGTTGGCACTGGTAAAACCCTATTGTGTCGTAAGTTGATGTCTAGCTTAGACCAAAATTATAAAGTAGCCTATGTACCTAATCCTTACCTAGAGCCGCAATCATTGCTCATGGTACTTGCTGATGAACTAGGTATTGAATTACCAAGCACAGTGACACAGCACCTGCTATTAAAAGCACTCACTCTTGAGCTATTACACTTTGCCCGGGCGGACATCAAAGTTGTGGTATGTTTAGATGAAGTACAAGCAATGCCCATTGAAACACTAGAAGCATTACGCTTATTAAGTAACCTTGAAACTGAAAAACGCAAATTGATCCAAGTAGTCATTTTTGGGCAACCTGAACTTGAAGAGAAACTTAACCAACCTTCAATTCGACAGCTAAAACAACGTATCACCTTTGATTATCAACTTGACCGTTTAACCCGCGATGAAATGCAATATTATCTGAATCACCGCTTAGTCGTAGCTGGTTACCAAGGTAGCCGTATGTTTAGTAATATAGCTTTATATATCATGTACTTAAAATCAAAAGGGGTGCCTCGTTTAGTTAATATACTTGCCCACAAAGCATTATTAGCCACTTATGGCAAAGGCAAAAAAGAAGTAGGTGCTAACGAGGTGTTAGCGGCAGCAGCAGATACTAAATCTGTAGAATCTACTGGTAAAAAACAGTTCATACTCACTTTAATGTTAGTGACTGTCATCATTGTATTGGCTGTAGGTTTATTGGTTTATCCACGGATTTACTCAGGGGTTTATTCATGGATCTATTCAAAGCATTTCTAATAGAATTAGCCCAACCTTACTAAAAATTCAAAGCGGTATTTAAAAAAGACTGATATTAAAAATGAGTTTAATCAATCAAATGTTAAAAGATCTAGAGCAGCGTGGCGCTGGGTCGGCTGACGTACAAAACACAATATCACCAAGAATAAGCACAAGCCGGCCACAGCGCAAGCCATTGCCTATTGTCAAAATTAGTGGGTTTGTCCTGTTGCTGATTGCTGGCGTCTACTTTTGGATACAAAAAACAGATCAAGCTAACAATAAAAATCCCACAGAAACCATAGTTCTTAAATCCCAACCATCTACGCTTGGTGCAGATGCTAAAGCTATTGCAGACACAGCTGCAATTGAATCTACTGAAGTACAACAGCAAGCAAACACTGAAAATACGGTGAACGAATCTAAGCCATTATTTGAAACTAACCTTAACTTTTTACTACCAGAAAAGGCCCAAACACTTGAAGAAACGCAAATATCAGCAGTCAACAGTCAACAGTCCAAAGTCATTCCAGAAAAAAAAGATGAGCTTGCAACAGCAAGCACACCAGTTAAGCAAGATGAGGCAATCTCTGTCAATAAAGCGTCAACCGCAAAACCACCAGCGATAGCGCATACAGTATTATTGGCTAAAACAAATACTGGTAATTTAGCCCCTGTAAAACAAATCAGACCAGACCAACAATCTGGCAATGATTATCGTCAGGCATTAACGTATTTACAGCAAGGTCGAGTTTCTGAAGCACAAGCGCATTTAATGCAAGCACTTGAAGCCGACCCAAAAAATCATGATGCAAGACAAACACTCGCAAGTTTATTTTTAGAAAATAAACGTAATGATGATGCGAGAAAAATACTTGCAGAGGGATTGACCATTGCACCAGAGCAAACCGATTTTCGTATGGCGATTGCCCGCTTACAAGTTGAAGCACATGACAATGCTGGTGCGTTAATCACCTTGGAACAAGGTGCTAGCTACGCAAAAAACAACGCTGGTTACCACAACTTTACAGCAACTATGTTGCAACGTGCTGAACGTCACGAAGAGGCTATTAGTCATTATATGGCTTCGCTATCTATGGGCAACGCCTCGTCTGGCAACACGACGACAAGCACATTGATCGGTCTTGGCATTTCGTTACAAGTAGTTGGTAAACTTGATGATGCAAAATTAGCGTTTACCCGTGCCCAAAGTATGTCGACACTTAACACAGAGCTATCTTTATTTGTTGATCAGCGATTAAAACAAATTAATCAGCGCTTACAAAATTAATGACTAAGAAATCAACCTATTATATCAATTTGATATGCTATTTTTGATGAACTTTAGGTCGCCACAACTTAAGTAGCAATGCATTAGAAACCACACTGAAACTACTCAATGCCATCGCAGCCCCTGCAACCACCGGGCTTAGTAAACCAAATGCAGCGAGCGGAATACCCACCACGTTGTAAACAAAAGCCCAAAATAAGTTTTGTCTGATTTTATGATAAGTATGTTGCGAAATCTCAATCGCTTGCGCCACCAACGCCGGGTCGCCACGCATCAAAGTGATGCCTGAAGTGTGCATGGCAACATCGGTACCACTAGACATTGCAATACCTACATCTGCCGCTGCTAGCGCAGGTGCATCATTCAAACCATCGCCCACCATCGCCACTAAGCCGCCATTAAGTTTAAGCTTGGCAACCATTTTAGCTTTTTCATCCGGCAATACCTGAGCATAAAATTCTGAAATACCTAGCTTACGTGCAACTTTTGAGGCACTCCCTTGGTTATCACCTGAAATCAATACCGTTTTAATACCCTGCTGCTCCAAACGCGCAATTGCATCAATGGATGTTGTTTTGATGCTATCCCCAAAAGCTAACAAAGCCATTAGCTTAGGTGCGAAATTTTGCATTGAACTCGCCTGAGCAAGCCACGAAACACTGAGTCCATCAGCCTCCAATGCCACTGAGCGATCTTTGAATTTAGATAGATTGACTCTTAAGCCTTCCATCATTCGGGTATTGCCAAGATACAGTTTTTGGCCATCCACCACGCCTGTAATCCCTTTACCCGGAACCACCTGCACATCATGACTTGGCAACAATGAGAGTGTTTTAGCCTGAGCCGCATCCTTGACCGCTTTGGCTAAAGGATGCTCACTACCAAATTGTAAACTGGCAGCCAACACCAATAGATTAGCCTCATCATTAGCGGAAGATTCTAATGCAACGAGCTTTGGATGCCCTTCAGTTAAGGTGCCGGTTTTATCAAAAGCCACGGTTTTAACAGCATGAGCCAGCTCAAGTGCTTCGGCATCTTTGATTAAAATACCATACTTGGCAGCAACACCAGTACCTACCATAATCGCGGTAGGCGTAGCTAAACCGAGCGCACACGGACATGCAATCACCAATACAGCCACGGCATTAAGAATCGCGACTTGCCAATCACCGCCTATAGAACCCCAAACCAATAATGTCAGAAGTGCAATGACAATGACTATTGGAACAAAAACTGCGCTGACCTTATCCACCATACGCTGTATAGGCGCTTTTTTTGCCTGAGCAGATTCAACAAGGCGTACGATACGTGCCAATACTGACTCAGCACCTACTGCTGTTGTAGTCACGTATAACAAACCTTCTCCGTTCACTGAGCCGCCAGTGACCATATCACTCAGTTTTTTTGCTACAGGTAAGCTTTCACCTGTAATTAAAGATTCATCTACCTGACTCTCACCTTGCGTAATGCGGCCATCCACAGCAATACGCTCGCCCGGGCGAACCACAACAACATCACCTACCCTAACCTTTGAAATAGCAACCTGCTGTTCTTGACCATTCTGAATCACACTCGCTTTATCTGGTCGTAGCGCATTGAGGGCACGAATTGCCTCAGTGGTTTGTGCTTTGGCGCGAGACTCCAGCCATTTACCAAGCAATACCAAAGTAATGACAATGGTAGAAGATTCAAAATACAAATGATGCGTTCCCGCGTGCGATGGGCTGAGTAATAGATACACACTCAAGCCATAAGCAGCAGAAGTCCCTAATGCCACCAGTAAATCCATATTACCGGTACCCGCTTTAAGCGCACTCCAACCCGCTTTGTAAAAGCGCCAGCCCAGCCAAAACTGCACTGGTGTTGCCAATGCCCATTGCAGCCACCCTGAAAGCTGACCTTGCCAAGTTATCCAACCTTGTCCAAACAGCCATTCAGCTATCATTGCCAACATCAATGGTAATGATAGAAGTGCCGAAAGTGCTATCGGCCACCAAGTATAATGAGGTTTAGCTGCACCTAAATAATTCGCTTCTGCATAATCTGCTTCTGCATTTTCTGAATGAAGTGCATGCGCTTGGTAACCGGCAGCGATTACTGCATCAATAAGTTTGGTAATGGTGACTTCATTTGCCAAACCTGATACCTGAGCTGTTTCTAAGGTTAAATTCACCTCAGCTGTAACCACACCCGATACTTTAGACAACGCCTTTTCTACTCGACCAGCGCACGATGCGCATGTCATGCCTTCTATTGCTAGCGTCCATTCGTTATTGGCTTGATTTTTCATGAAGTTTTAACATTTAGGTGATAATTTACACATCATTCATTATAATCCTGTAACCAAAAATTCAGCTTTATATTAGGAACCCTTCACTATGGCAGGCGCCAGTCTTTTAACACTCATTGATGACATTGCAACGATTTTAGACGACGTGTCTGTGATGACTAAAGTCGCTGCAAAAAAAACGGCTGGGGTCTTGGGTGATGATTTAGCACTTAATGCGCAACAAGTCA
>JAURWJ010000093.1 GCA_030655015.1 Methylotenera sp.
TAACGTGGTGGCGGTTCGGTGAAATGATGGTAACCGTAGATTTTATCAACTGTCAGTACCTCACCAGATACCAGATGAGGTAATTTGCTTTCACCTACCTCTTCCACGTCGTCAGAACCTTCCATAAATACGGAAATAAAACCCGGGAACACCAGTGTTTGTCCCGTTGCGCGGAATAAGTTGGCATCGCTACCTACGCTTAAATCTACACTTACAGCATCAAATTTAGCCGCAGACATTTGGCAAGCCAACGCACGCTTCCAAATCATTTCGTACAGCTTAAACTGTTCGTCTGTTAAGTACTGGCGCACGCTTGCCGGGGTGCGGCTAATATCGGTCGGGCGAATGGCCTCATGTGCTTCTTGTGCGCTTTTGGACTTGGTTTTGTACATGACGGCAGTTTTTGGCAAATATTCTGCGTCAAAATTCTTTTTCACGTAATCGCGAATTTGCGCAATCGCTTCAGCCGCCATGTTGAACGAGTCGGTACGCATGTAAGTAATTAAACCCACCGTACCACCGCCTACATCCATCCCTTCATACAGTTGCTGAGCGACTCTCATCGCGCGTGCAGTGGTAAAGCTCAGTTTGCGTACAGCCTCTTGTTGTAAGGTGGACGTGGTAAATGGCGCTGCCGGACTGCGACTGCGTTGTTTTTTCTCCACGCGAGAAACCGTCGTTTTACCCGCACTGGCTAATAATAATTTGCCAACAATATCGGCTTGCTGGTCATGATTAATGACCGTGAACTGCTCAACTTTTTGGTTATCCAGTTGCACCAATTTGGCACTAAAGCCGTGGCTATGTTTTAACGCATCTAAATGAATAGACCAATATTCTTGCGATTTAAACGCCTCAATTTCTAGTTCGCGCTCAACAATGAGGCGCAATGCAGGGCTTTGCACACGGCCAGCTGATAGCCCGCGACGGATTTTTTTCCAGAGTAGTGGCGATAGATTAAAACCCACTAAGTAATCTAGCGCACGTCGCGCTTGCTGCGCATTGACCATCGGCATGGAAATGTCACGCGGCTCGGCAATGGCGTGTTCTACCGCACTTTTAGTAATTTCATGAAACACCACGCGTTTCATGAGTTTGTTTTTGAGTAAATTTTTAGATTTTAAAATTTCTGCAATATGCCATGAAATCGCCTCACCTTCGCGGTCCGGATCGGTTGCGAGGTAGATGCTGTCTGCGCTTTTTACCGCTTTGGCAATGGCATCCACATGTTTACTGTTGCGCTCAATAATGTCGTACTTCATGGCAAAGTCATGTTCGGTATCAACCGCGCCATTTTTTGGAATTAAATCGCGTACATGCCCATAGGAAGCGAGTACCTCAAAATCACTGCCGAGGTATTTATTGAGCGTTTTCGCTTTGGATGGAGATTCAACAATGAGTAGTTTGGACATGAATGCCTAGAAAATAAGGTGAAAACTTAAGTTACAGTTCGGATAATAGCAAGGTCAATGCCTACAATACAATAACTTAACGTATATAGCGTGCAAATTTATTGGTAGCTCACTAATAGATACCTCTATTTATTACGAATAAATTCAATTCTTGCACCATCACTCTCGCTCAAGCTGAGTGCGGCACCTTCATTGGCGATGTCGCCGAATAACGGGTCTTCGTCATCAGCTTTGGCTTGGCTTAGATTTTTGAAATCATATAAATTAACATCAGCCAAGTGAGATGGCTCTACATTGGTAATTGCACGGAAGATATTATTGATGCGCCCAGGCTGCTCGCGCTCCCAACTTTGCAGCATATCTTTTATTTTTTGGCGCTGTAGGTTTTCTTGGCTACCACACAAATCGCACGGGATAATTGGGAACTCCATTTGACGCGCATAGCTGGCAATGTCTTTTTCACTGCAATAGGCAAGTGGGCGAATTACAATGTTTTGCTTATCGTTAGTAGAAAGCTTAGGTGGCATGGCTTTCATTTTTGCACCAAAAAACAAATTCAAAAATAGCGTTTCTACAATGTCATCACGATGATGGCCTAAAGCGATTTTGTTTGCACCAAGCGCTTTGGCTGTGGTGTAAATTACGCCACGACGTAAGCGTGAGCAAAGCGAGCAAGTGGTTTTGCCTTCAGGAATCTTTTCTTTCACGATGGAATAAGTGTCTGCTTCAACAATGCGGTAATCGATGCCTAGTTTTTCAAAGTAAGCTGGCAGAATATCCGCAGGGAAACTAGGCTGTTTTTGATCTAAATTCATCGCAATCAGCTTGAAGTTAATAGGTGCGCGCTCCTGCAAGGCTAGCAAAATCATGAGCATGGCGTGAGAGTCCTTGCCACCACTCATGCACACCAGTACGGTGTCGCCGTCTTCAATCATGTTGTAATCGCCAATGGCTTTGCCGGTGGCGCTAATCAAGCTATTTCTAAGCTTGATGAAATTGTTGGAATGGTTTGGGGGTAAGTGTTTTATCATTTTGTGATTTTATAATATTTAGCAAGTTATAAGTTCAGAGAGCGTCCGCCATCAACAGCCAACACATGGCCAGTAATAAAAGGCGCATCAGCGATTAAAAATTTAACGGCTTTTGCCACATCTTCGGCTTCGCCTACACGTTTAAGTAAAGTTTGCTTAATTACCCGTTGGCGATATACCTCGTCAAACTGCGGGTTACTCTCAGGCCATTGCACAGAGCCAGGGGCAACTGCATTTACGCGTACTTCAGGGCTGAGTTCATGTGCTAAGGATTTAGTTAAGGTCACTAAACCTGACTTGGCAATGCTATATTTTATGTAGCCTTTTTTCGGTCGTTCAATATGCATGTCGGTGTTGTTCACACTGCTGCCATGATTCTTGCGTAACTCAGGTGCAGCAGCTTGTGATAAAAATAGTGGTGCTTTTAAGTTGCTACCCATTAAATCGTGCCATTTGATTTCGTCAATATCGCCAATTTCACTCATGTAATAAGTTGAGGCATTGTTGATCAGTACATCTAAATGTCCAAATTGACGCACGGTTTCGGCGACCAAATTAGGTATTTCAGCAATATTGAGCAAATCCCCTTGAATAATCGCCACAGAGTTAGCACGTTGCAAATTGAGTTCAGCCTGTAGGGCACGCGCTTCGATCAAAGAGCTTTTATAGTGCACCATGAGCGAGTAGCCTTCAGCATGTAACATTCGGCAGATGGCTGCGCCCACGCGCTTTGCCCCACCCGTAATTAACACCACTTTGTCTTTAATTGTATTCACAGATTGCTCATTTCTTTTTAAGGCCCTTCTAACAATTCAACTTCCGTGGTCATACCGCGTTACTCATAAAAAAACTACTCCTTACATATTAAACATATGCGGCATCATAATTTTTCACCTACCCATTGTCTGGCTTAAGAGCTTGAGTTATTGGAGATACCCTTTGGCTAAGATTATAATGGCTTATGTCAACATTACCTATTTCAGCATTACCTAGCCCTAATGCCGAAGCGCAGGCGCATAGCCAACAGCTCGCTTCATTCATTCAAAATAAAATCAACCAACATGGCGGCTGGCTATCCTTTGCAGATTTTATGCGGATGGCGCTTTATACACCCAATTTAGGTTATTACAGTGGCGGCGCTAAAAAGTTCGGCACAGGTGGAGATTTTGTTACCGCACCTGAAATTTCACCATTATTTGCGCAGACATTGGCTAATCAGGTCGCACAAGTGTTGGCGGAAACGGAAGGCGATATTCTAGAGTTGGGCGCGGGAACAGGTAAGTTAGCAAAAGACCTGTTACTGACGCTGCAAGATATCAATCAGTTACCAGCACATTACTTTATATTAGAAGTTAGTGCTTACTTGCGGCAGGTGCAGCTGGAACAAATGCAAAAGTATTTACCCGCTAATCTTATGCAACGCGTAGTTTGGCTGGATGCTTTGCCAGAAAATTTTGTAGGTCTGATTCTCGGTAATGAAGTACTTGATGCCATTCCTGTACATTTAATTTATAACCCACGCACCGATAACCCATTAAGCCTAAGTGAACGAGGTGTAGCCTTCAATGAAGAATTTATCTGGCAAGATAAACCATTAGCAGCAGGTGATTTATTGGATTTAGTCAGTGGCTACGCGTTACCAAACGATTATTTAACCGAAGTAAACCCCTCAGCGATTGGTCTTGTACAAAGCTTAGCGCAGGCTTTAGCTCGCGGCGTCATCATTATGATAGATTACGGCTTCTCAGCGCGGGAGTATTACCACCCACAGCGTAATCTAGGTACGCTCATGTGCCATTACCAACATTATGCGCATACTAATCCACTGATCAATGTTGGGCTTCAAGATATTACCGCACATGTGGATTTTACCCGCATTGCACACGCTGGCGTCGGCAACGGCTTGGCGTTAGCTGGCTTTTGTAGCCAGGCACAATTTTTAATGAACTGCGGCATTTTGGATAGATTAAGCCAAGTCTCGCCGCACGATATGGCACGTTATGCACCACTCGCAGCCGCGGCACAAAAGCTACTGTCACCGGCTGAAATGGGCGATTTATTTAAAGTGATTGCCTTGAGTAAAAACATGGATGAGCCCTTGGTGGGTTTTTCATCAGGTGATAAATCTCATACGCTTTGATTTAAGTGTGCCATAGGCACGCCATTCAGGGGAAACTGATTAGTACTACTAAGCCCGCTTCGCAGGCAAGTATTACTAATCAGGGAAAACTGATAAGTACTACTAAGCCCGCTTCGCAGGCAAGTATTACTAATTTTTTAAGCACTATAGTGCTTGTGAACAGTCGTATGTAGGCGCGAATTTATTCGCGATTTGTAATGATACGCATCGCTCCTACAGTATAATGCGCCCTATGAATGATACCAATCCGATAGAAAAAACAGTTGATCAAGAAGCCGACGCTCAAGGCGTAGTTCAGCGACGCATCCGTAGTTTTGTCTTGCGTCAGGGGCGCTTAACCAAAGGTCAGGCGCGTGCGTTAGAAACCGCCTTGCCAAAATTCGGCATTACCTATTCGCCAGAGTTGCTTGATTTAAATGCACGATTTAATCGGGCAGATAGTAAAAAGATTCTAGAAATCGGTTTTGGCATGGGTGAAACCACCGCCAGAATTGCACAGACTCTACCTGACTGTGATTTTCTAGCTGCTGAGGTGCATACCCCAGGCGTTGGCGCATTACTTAAGTTAATTGAAGAGTCAGCGCTTACTAACATCCGTGTGATTCAGCATGATGTGGTGGAAGTGCTGCAAAACATGCTGGCAGATGCAAGCCTGGATGGCGTGCATATTTTTTTCCCCGATCCTTGGCATAAAAAGCGTCACCACAAACGTCGGTTGATACAAGCGGAGTTTGTGGAATTACTATGTAGCAAACTTAAAATTGGCGGTTATTTGCATGTGGCCACCGATTGGCAAGAATACGCAGAGTGGGTGCTTGAAGTCTTGAGCGCAGAACCGCAGTTACAAAATACAGCAGAAAGCTATGCAATAAAACCTGACTATCGGCCACTCACCAAGTTTGAAAATCGTGGGATCAAGCTCGGGCACGGGGTTTGGGATTTGGTATTTACCAAGAGGTAGGGTGCAATTAAAATTATTTTGCACCCCATGCGCGGACTGGATTTATAAATCTAAGAATGGCTGTTAATTGCTTTTTATCGGGCTAAGAATGCTATTCTCAATGTAGAAAAACAACCTAACTAACGTCTTTGTCTCCTTCAAGATCAAACGACTTCCGCACCAAATCCTCAGGTTCTTCTGCAAATAGCCATTTCCCAATCACTTTCTCCGCTTCCTCAACGCCTTGTTTCTTCAGGCTGGAAAATAACTGTATCGTGCATTCGCTGTGGTAATGGTTGCCCCAGGTTTCAATTAACTCTTTGCGAACTCTGTTGAGTGTTAATGAGGCTTCGCCGCGCGAGAGCTTGTCTGATTTTGTCAGTAGCACATGCACGGGTTTACCGCTGGGGCAAAACCAATCCAGCATTTGACGGTCGAGCGGGGTAAGCGGGTGGCGGCTATCCATCACTAACACCAAGCCGCCTAAACTTGAGCGCTCGCTTAAATAGCGTGCAAGTACGTTTTGCCAGTGCGCACGCATAGCTTCTGGTACTTTGGCGTAGCCATAACCGGGTAAATCGACTAAGTGCCTGTCGTTACCTAGTGTAAAAAAGTTAATAAGTTGCGTGCGGCCAGGTTGCTTACTCACAAAAGCTAAGCGATTATGGTTGGCTAACGTGTTGAGTGCGCTGGATTTTCCAGCATTGGATCTGCCAGCAAAAGCAACTTCAATGCCGCTGGCTGGAGGTAGATCGCGCAGGTGGTGCGCAGAAATAAAAAATGTAGCGTTTTGGAACAAAGGCATAAAAATCCGATTCTAGTTGTCTGCTTCATTAGAAAATCAGTTGGCTTTTCATTGCTTTTATTCATCAGGCATCTGTTGTAGATAACCCGGCCATTTTTGATTTGTTAAATGAATTGATGTTACGGTGAAAAATGCTATCACGAATAGTGGTTTTTAGCTAAAATAGCGCGTTAATTGGTTGAATAATTTAGATTTAGGAGCAGCAATGCAATTTCGTCGTCTAGCATCGGTAATGTCCCGTGTCATGTTGGTAGTGTCTGTTGAGGCGCTGGCTGAAGCACCCTTAACAAGAACAGCAGAGCAAATTGCAAGCACTTTATGTGCGGCATGTCATGCGCCAGATGGTAATAGTGCAATTACACTTAACCCTAAATTGGCCGGTCAGCATCCAGAGTATCTTCAAAAACAATTAACTGAGTTTAAATCAGGCAAGCGTGCCAACGCGGTGATGACCGGCATGGCGGCGGGGTTAAGTGATGAAGAAATGAAAGCGTTGGCTGATTATTTTTCAGCTAAAAAGCTTAATCTAGGCCAAGCAAAAACCAATGGTGCAGGTTCGTTGGGTGAAAAAATGTATCGTGCAGGCAATACCGCAAATAACACACCAGCGTGTGCAGCCTGTCATGGCCCTACTGGCACTGGCTTGCCAGTGCAGTTTCCACGTTTAGGTGGTCAGCATGCTGATTATACCTTAGCGCAGTTAAAGGCTTTCCGCACGGGTGAACGCGCCAACGCGCCCATGATGATGGCGATTACGGCAAAAATGACTGACGCTGAAATGGCAGCAGTTGCCGATTATATTGAAGGTTTGCGTTAATTAAGCTTGTTAAAACAAGGGTGGCGTAAGCTGCCCTTATTTTTTGTCTTACGCTTTAATGAAATTCACCTGATCAAAATGAAAGTAGCTGGGCCAATTTTTAATTTAGTTGCTTAGCAACTAACGCTAGTTTGACGTAGTCATAAACTACGCGAATAATCTTCGTAAGGTTTAATACCTTAATTTTTTAAGAGTGTCGTATTTTGAATCCAAAACTATCCCTCGCTAAAAGCTTTTTTGACTTGCTAAGCTCAATGCGTTTTGCTGTCAGTTTGTTAAGTGTGCTGGGTGTGGCGTCTAGTATTGGCACCGTGTTAAAGCAAAATGAGCCGTATGAAAATTACATCATTAAGTTTGGTCAATTCTGGTTTGGTTTATTTGAGGATTTGGGTCTTTATGATGTTTATCATAGTGGTTGGTTTTTAATTATTCTGTTGTTCTTGGTGATATCCACCAGCCTTTGTATTTATCGTAATGCCCCACACATGATTAAAGAATGGCGTACTTTTAAAGAACACGCCACTGAAAAATCACTCAATGCATTCGGTCATCAAGCCACGTATCAGCTTAATTCAGGTGTGGAGAATGCCAGGCAGCAACTCATACAATTTCTACAAGCTAAAGGTTTCAAATACAAATTTAACCAGCAAGCTGATGGCAGCGAGTTGATTGCTGCTAAAGCGGGTACGCACCAACGTTGGGGTTATATTTTTACACATGTAGCGATGGTCATTATATTACTCGGCGGACTTTTAGATGGTAACTTGCCGTTTAAAATACAAGAGATTCTGGGTCATAAACGTATTGAAACATTGGATATTCCAGAATCGAAAGTGCCGGAGATCAGCAGGCTTAGTACAAGCAACCCATCCTTTCGCGGCAATATGACACTGCCCGAAGGCTCGAGCGGCAGTGTGGCGTTTGTCCGGGTGCGTGATGGCTACCTAGTGCAGGAGCTGCCGTTTAGAGTGGCGTTAAAAGACTTTCGTATTGAACATTACGCTACCGGCCAGCCTAAATCATTTGAGAGTGATCTGGTGATCATTGACCCAGATTTAAAACAACCTATCACTAAAACCATCAGTGTCAACCATCCTTGGACTTACAAAGGCATTTCTATTTATCAGTCAGACTTTCAGGATGGCGGCACCAAGCTTAATTTTAAAGTGTGGGATCTATTTGCGCCCAATACGCAAACCCGGCCGTTAATCGGGGCTATTTTTCAAAAGGGTATTTTGGGTGCTGGGGATGATACTTTAAATGTTGAATATAACGATTTCCGTAAATTTAACATTATCAATCTGTCGCCAGATGGTAAAGGCAAGCCGCACAATGTGGGTCCTAATATCACGTACAAGCTACGCGATAATAAAGGTCAAGCCATTGAATACGTGACTTACATGCAACCCATGCAAATAGATGGCAAACATTATTTTATTTCAGGGATGCGTGAAACTGTCGGGGATGACTTCCGCTATTTACGTATTCCTGTTGATAATGATTTTGGTGTTGATGGTTTTATGAACTTTAGAGCCACAATGCTAGATGCTTCTAAATACCCGGAAATAGCGCGAAGAATTGCGGCTACTTCATTGGAAAGTAAAAAAGAATCTGCAGTAAAAAAACAATTTGAAGCTAGCGTAGTGCAATTACTCACGGTTTTTGCACAAGGCGGCTATAACCAAATAGCACAAGTGATAGAAAAAAGTGTGCCAGAAAAAGAGCGTGAGGGCGCTGCAAGCACGTACATTAAAATGATTAGAGTTGCAGCGTATGAAGCTTACAATATGAGCTTGGCTACGAACAACAAACCGCTGTTACTTAGCGGTGATGATAGTGAAGCATTATTGCGGGATAGCTTAAATTCATTTAGCGATATGTTCTTTTACGGTTCACCTTATTATCTACAGCTTGAGCAGTTTGAACATAAAGAAGCCAGCGGCTTGCAGCTTACAAAATCACCCGGTCAAAAATGGGTGTATTTGGGGTCAGTTTTGTTGGTGCTAGGTATTTTTTCTATGATGTATATACGTGAGCGACGTATTTGGTTGCGACTCAAACCTGCGAGTAATCAAGTGCTGTTTGCAATGGCATCCAACCGTAAAAATTTAGATTTCGAACAAGAGTTTAATTTATATCGCGAACAGCTCAAAAAACTTGCTTGCTTAAGGAATTGTCATGAATAACCACTCACTGGACTACCAACAAAAGACATTGCTTCAACGTCTGCATTGGCAAGACTGGCTGTATGCATTGATTATTGTTGCCGGGTCAGTATTTGCCTATGTTAAATACGCCCAGTACATGGATATTTACGAGGTTGGATTTTTGTTTGGCGCAGCCGCATTATTTAGTTACTTAGGCTGGCAGTGGAAACGGCTAGCCAAATTAGTACTAATGGTAGGTGTCATCAGTCTATTTTCAGTCAGTTTGTACAATGGCGAACAAGCGCGCGCTACACAGGTGTTTTTGCTTAAATATTTGATCTCCAGCCAGTCTGCTATTATGTGGATGAACGTACTATTTGTATTGGCGATGGCAACTTATTGGTTTGCTTTATTTAAACGCAGTGTGTTTGCTGGCAAAGTAGCTACCGCACTCACTTGGAGTGCAGTGCTATTCGGTTTTGTCGGTTTAATGGTACGTTGGTATGAATCTTATTTAATCGCACCGGATGTCGGACATATTCCAGTCAGCAATTTGTACGAAGTATTTATATTATTTTGCTTAATTACCGCCCTACTGTATTTGCATTACGAACAAAAACTCAATACCAAACAGCTTGGAGGCTTTGTATTATTAGTTATTAACGCGGCGGTAGGCTTTATTCTTTGGTACACCTTTGATCGTCAGGCGCATAACATTCAACCATTAGTACCGGCACTACAAAGTTATTGGATGAAAATACATGTCCCCGCTAACTTCGTGGGCTATGGTGCTTTTTCATTAGCGGCTATGGTAGCAAGTGCCTATTTGCTCGCAAGTAAAGGCTTTTTGGTCTCACGTTTGCCAAGTTTAGAAGTCATGGACGACTTAATGTATAAATCAATTGCGGTTGGTTTTGCCTTTTTTACCATAGCAACCATTTTGGGCGCAATGTGGGCGGCTGAGGCCTGGGGTGGTTATTGGAGCTGGGATCCAAAAGAAACATGGGCCCTTATTGTGTGGCTTAACTACGCAGCCTGGCTACATTTACGCATGGTTAAAGGCTTGCGTGGTGCCGTACTTGCTTGGTGGGCGCTAGTCGGTTTAATGGTGACTACCTTTGCATTTTTAGGCGTGAATATGTTTTTAAGCGGCCTGCATTCTTACGGCACACTTTAAGATAAAAAAGGGGATTAAATTCCCCTTTTTTATCTTGAAGCAGTATCAATGCTGAGCAATCATTTCTAGTCTAAATCGTACCTCACCGTCGCGATTATCTACCAGACTTAATTCATAGCCGGCATGCTTTGCTTGCTGCGCCGCATGATATAAGCCAACCCCCAAACCACTTCTGGAGCTGACGTGTGATTTAAATAGTCGCTCCACAATTTCAGCTGACATTGCCGAACCTGTATCGCTCACCTCTAAGCAAAAATGCTGCGATGGCATCAGGGTGACTTTAATCACGATATTGGCTTCAAGCTTCGCTTTTTCTAGCGCATTTTGTAATAGATTATCAATCACGCTATCAAGCACATCAGGGTCAATGTCCGCCTTGGGCATGGTTGCAGGGGTTTCAAACTGCAATTGATGATGCGCGTTTAGCTGCCTAAAGTTTTTCCACCAGCCACCTACTTTGGCTTGGATTTTTTTCTCAACACTTGGTAGCTCCAGTTTGGTAAGCGTGCTGGCCAAGCGCTGGCTTAATCGGGGCAACTGTCTTTTAATGAGTTCAATTAACCGTGTGTCGTCACTTGCATTGTGGCTTTGCTCAACAGCGGCAGATAATGTGCCTAACGATTGCAATATGTTTTTAATATCATGCGTTAAGCGGGAGCCGGTTTCATATAAAGTTTGCATATAAGTATTTTGGCTAATAGTCTCCTCGCGCCGCTTGGCTTCATAAAATTCCCCCAGTATTTGGGTTAGAAGTTGCACATGCAGATACATGGCGGGTGTGAATTGCCAGCGCGAGTAAAGCGTTAAATGTAATTGTTGAAAGCTAAACGTAGAAATAAAAGAGGTTGTTTCACCTACTTGTTGCGATTGATTGCCTACTTGCCACATCACACCGCTGACCCAGTTGAGTGAGTCTAGCTCGCGCATTGCGGCCTGTAAAAAGGCATCGGCAGAGGGTTCATCCTCAGCATACATTGCAATTTTTCTTATCCATTGCTCAAATGGAAGGCCAATACTTAATAAGTAGCGCGACATCAGCAACTCTAAGCCAGAAAATGTCGCACTCGGGTTCCATAGCCAGCTTAGCGCTACTAAAGTGGCTGCTAAGCCTAATACTGCAAAAATCAGTAACTTAATGTAGTTAATTTGCCAGATTGTGCCAATAGCAAAGCTACCTAATATGACAATTAAAGTCAGTAGGAAAATCAAGAGCGTATAAAAAAAGTCAATGTTGGTGGTATAGCTGGCAGGTTTATTTTTAGCCGATAAAAATAAAATAGTGAGCGGTAAGAAAGGTAACAAATAAACGAGTAAAAACTCAGCTGCAGCTAATTCATTGTTAGTTTTTAGTAGTTTTGGTACCACCCACAACAGCAGAGTGGCCAGTAAATAAGTCGCTGCTAAAATATTTGGCAACCTTGAGCGAGTAGGATCGCTCGAGAAAATACGCCCACCAATGAGCGCAAATAAGCCTGCAATCCAAAAAGCGGTTACCCACCAGTTCATATAAAACATGGACAAATATGCGCCGATGATAATCACAATGGTGACTTGCCATGATAGTTTGGCGTTTTGGCGCAACACGGGTTGCCACAGTAAAAAGAAGCCGTAATGGCACAAAAGCAGCGCGCTATAGAAATGGTTGATCTCGCCCCACACCAGCATTGCGTGCAATGACAAAATCATTAGCGCCATTAAGCGGTCAGTATCATCAAGGGCTAATCGGTAAAATTTATATAATGGCTGCATAGCACCTACACTCGTGAATAATTTAGCGTTGTTTACAATGTTATTGTATGCGTAAGACGCAAACTTAATAAAGTTTATCTCACATAAAGTGTTGGCGTTTGAACATAAACGTCAATTTATTGACATTAAAATAGGTGTTTTTCTGATATTTCTTATAGAATGCAGGCAAAGTAGTAGTAAATTGTATTGAATTGCAATTGGTATAAAATTTGCTTACTACCAACTAACATTGACGCGCGCATCAATCTAAATGCGCTTATTGGAAAATACCAAGGTTCGGGGATTTAAATGAAAAAAACACAAACAGGCTTTACGTTAATTGAGTTAGCAATCGTGCTGGTGATTATTGGCCTGCTATTGGGTGGTGTATTAAAAGGTCAGGAACTGATTAATAGTGCCAAAGTTAAGAATTTAGCTGCGGATTTTAGAAATGTGCCAGTTTATATTTATGGCTACCAAGATAAGTTTAAAGCGATGCCTGGTGATGATAAGGCAGCCCAAACGCATCTAGGTACTAGTGCGACGAATGCTGGAACTACGGGAGCTAATGGCGTTATAGATGGTGCTTGGGATTCAAACACGCCTGGTGACGATTCTATATTATTTTGGCAACATGTTCGCTTGGCTAATTTAGCGCCAGGACCTACAGTGATTCCAACTGGATCTGATATGACAGGTTTTGTACCTACTAACTCTAACGGAGGTAGAATAGGTGTCTCTAGTAAAGCTCCAATTTTAAACATGCCCGGAACATATTTTATGTGCTCTTCTGGGATAGATGCAAAATTTGCATTGCAAATTGATGCAACTATTGATGATGGAGTTACAGATACAGGATCAATTCGCGCTACAGCAACGGCTACTGCTCCAACTAGTGTAACAACTCCACCAGCGGCGGCACTGATCGCTGTAGATACGACGGGAGCTTATACGGTCTGTCAGTCTTTTTAATTTTTAATAACGAAAAAAGCTCACTTAGGTGAGCTTTTTTCGTTATGTACGTTAATCTATAGCTTATTTAAACGCTTGCATAGCAGTCAAATTGTTTTAAAATAGTGCCTCAATAAAAGTAATAAAATATATCGCAACCCATGACATCCAATATCGTAGAAATTGACAACCTTTCCTTTGGTTACAAAGGCCGCTTGTTGCATAAAGGCATCAATATGGCATTTCCACGTGGGAAAGTGGTAGCGATTATGGGGGGTAGCGGCAGTGGTAAAACCACTTTATTGCGTTTAATCGGCGGGCAAATTAAACCCACTCAGGGTGAAGTGCGTGTAGATGGCAAGGTGGTACACGAGCAGGATCGTGACGGTATCTATCAATTGCGCCGTAAAATGGGCATGTTGTTTCAGCACGGTGCGTTGTTTACAGATTTAAGTACGTTTGACAATGTCGCTTTTCCCATGCGTGAGTTAACAGACTTGCCTGAATCCATGATTAGAGATTTAGTGTTGATGAAGCTGAATGCGGTTGGCTTACGCGGTGCGCATACACTCATGCCAACCGAGCTTTCAGGCGGCATGGCGCGGCGTGTCGCTTTGGCGCGCGCTATTGCGCTAGACCCTTGTATTGTTATGTACGACGAGCCTTTTGCTGGATTGGATCCCATTTCCATGGGCGTGATCTGTGATTTAATTCGTAGCCTTAATGATGCATTGGGTGCCACCTCAATTATTGTTTCGCATGATGTAAAAGAGACATTTTTAATTGCAGATTATGTTTATTTTGTGGCGGATGGCGTGGTCGCTGCCGAGGGTACGCCGCATGACTTAATGCAATCTACCTTGCCCTTTGTACATCAGTTTGTGCACGGTGAAAAAGATGGTCCTGTGCCTTTTCACTATCCGGCAGCCAATTATCAATCTGAGCTGTTAAATCAACAGTTATAATCAACAGTTAACCGAATTTAAAGCGAATGATAAAATCAAATCTAATCATCAGTATTGCGCACTTCCTCAGAGGTATTGGGCATCGGATGATCTCGCGCATTTGGCGTTTGGGTGCAGGTACGCGACTTTTTTTATTAACGATAATTTACTCAGGCGAGAGTTTTAGGCGCTTTCATCTGACCTTGCGCGAAATTTATTTTACAGGCGTGATGTCGCTGTTGATTATTATCGTATCAGCTTTTTTTGTCGGCATGGTTTTAGCATTGCAGGGCTATAACACTTTACAAAAATATGGCTCATCTGAAGCTATCGGTGTATTAGTAGCACTTTCACTGGTGCGTGAATTAGGGCCTGTTGTCACGGCGCTATTGTTTGCAGGACGCGCAGGCACTGCAATTACCGCTGAAATAGGATTGATGAAAACAACTGAGCAATTATCCGCCATGGAGATGATGGCAGTAAACCCGATTGCACGCGTGGTGGCGCCTCGTTTCTGGGCTGGTGTGATATCCATGCCAATATTAGCGGCATTGTTCTCAATGGTAGGTGTGCTAGGTGGATATTTAGTGGCGGTGCCATTAATTGGTGTGGATAGTGGTGCATTTTGGTCGCAAATGCAGGCCAATGTTGATGTGAGAACCGATATTGTCAACGGCGTGATTAAAAGTGTGGTGTTTGCAGTGGCTTGTACCATGATTGCTCTATTTGAAGGCTTTGACGCGCCACCAACGGCAGAGGGTGTGAGTCACGCTACTACACGCACTGTGGTTATTTCTTCGCTAACGGTATTGGGCTTAGATTTTGTTTTAACATCTTTTATGATGGTTGTCTAACTGGTGGTTTTAATTGATCAAGTTTCAAGCGATGCTTAAGAATATGAATACGAAGGGATATTGAGTGGAAAGAACAAAAATAGATTTGTGGGTAGGAGTTTTTGTCGCGCTTGGCGTGGCTGCTTTATTGGGTCTTGCCATGAAAGTGGGTAACTTAACCTCCAATAACCTAGGCAAAACCTATAGTGTCAGTGCTACTTTTGAAAATGTAGGTGGCTTAAAGCCGAATGCGCCAGTCAAAAGTGCAGGTGTTGTGGTTGGGCGCGTGGCTGACATTAAATTTGATAGTAAAACTTATGAAGCGATTGTGAATATCAACATTGATCAACGCTATGCTTTTCCAAAAGACACTTTCGCTAACATTTACACAGCAGGATTGTTAGGTGAGCAGTATGTTGGGCTTGAAGCAGGTGGTGAAGATGACTTATTGGAAAATGGTGATAAAATCACGCAAACACAAGATGCTATTGTGTTAGAGAAAATGATTAGTAAGTTTTTATTTAGTAAAGCTTCAGAGTCTGAATCTCGTAGTGAGACAGTTGAGGCAACACCGGAAAACTAAAAACCGTCTGCAACTTAATGGTCACAGAATGCGTCAATTGAATTTGATGGACACCGTTATTGGCGATTGCAGTAACATGAGTGTAGTGGTTCAGTAACTATTTATTTACCCGAGAGTTTAATGAAAAAATTTATAAAATACATAGCAAGTACGGCGTTTATGTTGAGTTTATTTGCAGGTGTAGCGGTCGCAAATGCTGAGCTCTCAGCAGATGAGCTTGTTAAAAAAACGGCAGATGAAGTGCTCACTATCATTAAAAATGATAAAGATATTCAGGCGGGTAGCCAGCAAAAGATTTATGCATTAACTGAAGAAAAAATTCTACCTAATTTTGATTTTGACCGTGTAAGCCGCATGGTGTTAGGTAAAAACTGGAGAGCGGCAACGCCTGAACAGCAAGCCAGTTTTCAAAAAGAGTTCCGTAGCCTTCTATTGCGGACTTACGCCAGCGCATTAGGTAAGTATAAAGACCAAGTCATCGAATATAAACCTATGCGCTCTGAACCCGGCGCAAAAAACGTGAGTGTGAAAACGCTAATTTTGCAGACGGGTGGTCAGCCAGTTACTGTGGATTACAGTTTGGTAAAAGTTGACGGCGGTTGGAAAGTTTATGACATCGTGATTGAGGGTGTGAGCCTAGTCACAAACTATCGTAGCCAGTTTAGTAATGAAATTCGTCAAAATGGCATTGATGGCTTGAATAAAAAACTTGCTGAAAAAAATAAAGCAGCAGGGGCGTAATGGCTATTAGCGTACAAGGGAACCAATGGCACATCACAGGCGATGTTCTGATGGATAACGCCAATGCGGTGTTGCAAGAAAGTAATACGTTGACGATGACCGATGATACGAATATTGATTTTTCTGAGGTTAGTGACGTTGATACTGCGGCACTGAGCCTAATAATGGAGTGGCAACGCCGTGCGATTTCATCTGGCAATAAAATTCATTTCAGTCACCTGCCTGAGGGGCTTGTTAGTTTAGTTGCGCTTTATGGCGTGACTGATTTTATTTCATTTAGCGCAAACTGAAACGAAAAAATACGCTTGGGTTTTGAGTTGTGTGTTTATCATAAGCCTGCAATTATTTTATAACCTATTGATTTTTAATGTTTATTTGAAATCCACTTCAGTTGTAGCGGGTAAGGTTTTTAATGCAACCGTCACCCTGTAAACCCTATGGTTTATGCGCTATTCGTTTAATCCCTTCAAACTACTTTGAAAGTTACACTTGATTCAGTCTGCAATTAAAATTAATGCAGTACACAAAAACTTTGGTGCGTTGCACGCGCTTAAAGGTGTTGATTTAACCATCGAGCCAGGGGAGTTTTTTGCGTTACTTGGCCCTAATGGCGCTGGAAAATCAACGCTGATTAGCATTTTGGCTGGCTTGATCACCCCCAGTTCTGGTAGCGCCGCTGTGATGGGATTTGATGTGGTTAATCAATATCAACAGGCTCGGCAGTTGTTAGGTGTGGTGCCGCAGGAGTTGGTATTTGATCCGTTTTTTAACGTGCGTGAAATGTTACGCTTTCAGGCGGGATATTTTGGCAGGGGTCGAGAAAATGATGCGTGGATAGATGAAATTCTTGAAGGCTTGGGGTTAACTGATAAAGCGCATACCAATATGCGTAAACTCTCAGGCGGCATGAAGCGGCGAGCGCTGATCGCACAGGCTTTGGCACACAAGCCGCCCGTGATCGTGCTAGATGAGCCAACTGCAGGGGTTGATGTTGAGTTGCGCCAAATGCTGTGGGAGTTTATTAAAAAGCTAAATCGAGATGGTCATACTATTATTCTGACGACCCACTATTTAGAAGAGGCTGAAGCTTTGTGTAGCCGTGTCGGCATGATGAAGCAGGGTGAAATTGTGGCCTTAGATAGCACTGCTAATTTGCTGAATAAATTTTCTGGTAAGCGTTTGCGTTTAACGTTAGGCGATGTGATTCTGCCGGTAAATATCCAGCCACTCGTGTGCCATCATGAACAGGGAATCTATACCTTTGCTTTAAGTGATATGACGCAAATCGAGGATGTACTCTCTGCGTTAAGGTCAGCCAATATCAAAGTGGTAGACATGCAGTTAAGTGAGGCGGATTTGGAAGATGTATTTATGTCGCTAGTCGGTCAATCATCATGAGTGGTTTGAGTTTATCTGATTCGGTAACGGTTAGCGCTTTTAGGGGCCCTTGGACGCTATTAAAAAAAGAGCTGTTGCGCTTTTGGCGGGTGGCGTTTCAGACTATCGCAGCACCAGTCATTACCGCTTTGTTATATCTGCTCATTTTTTCTCACGTGCTGGAAAGCCATGTACAAGTTTACGATGGGGTGCCTTATACCGCATTTTTAATTCCAGGCTTGATCATGATGTCGGTATTGCAAAACGCTTTTGCAAATAGCTCATCTAGTCTGATTCAGTCAAAAGTCATGGGCAATCTGGTGTTTGTGTTATTAACACCACTCACACATTTACAGTTCTTTCTTGCATTTTTAATTGCTGCCATTATTCGTGGCATGGTCGTCGGTTTATGCATCTATTTAGTGGCAATGTGGTTTGTTGATTTGCAGCTTGCAAATCCTTGGATGATTGTTGCTTTTGCACTACTAGGTAGCGCATTATTAGGTACATTTGGCATTATTGCTGGGATATGGGCTGATCGCTTTGATCAGATGGCCGCTTTTCAGAATTTCATCATTATGCCGCTATCATTTCTATCTGGTGTGTTCTATTCCATCCACTCTTTGCCACCTTTTTGGCAGAAAGTATCGCAGTTAAACCCATTTTTTTACATGATAGACGGCTTTAGGTATGGTTTTTTTGGCAAAGGTGATGTGTCGCCACTGATTAGTTTGTCAATCGTTGGTGCTTCGTTCTTAGTGTTAGCATGGATTACACTAAGAATGTTAAAATCTGGCTACAAACTAAGATATTAATAAAAAAGGTAATGACAATTGTTGAGTGCGCAGCAGCTAGAAATCTACATCACCCAAAATCTGGTGTGTGACTACATTAAAGTATCCGGCGATGACGGCACTCATTTTGAGGCGCTGATTGTGAGTCCTGCTTTTGTGGGTAAGTCGATGGTGCAGCAACATCAGCTCGTATATCAAGCATTAGGCGATAGAATGCGCGCAGAAATACATGCCCTGTCTATGAAAACCTTAACACCAGAAGCCTGGTTAAAGTCAAGTAGTTAACTGGCTACATATAAACTAGAAATTAAAACTTTGTGAGAGAAAATAAATGAACGTACAAGAGCTGATTAAAAACCAAGTAACGAGCAATCCAGTGGTGCTTTATATGAAGGGTAGCCCTAAGTTTCCACAATGTGGTTTCTCAAATATGGCGACACAAATCTTAGATGCTTGCCATGCCAAGTATTTAGCAGTTGATGTGCTGGCTGACCAAAGTATTCGTGAAGGCATTAAGGTTTACGCAAACTGGCCTACTATTCCGCAGTTATATATTAGCGGTGAGTTCGTAGGCGGCTCAGATATTATGCGCGCTATGTACGAAAACGGCGAACTCCAAACCCTGTTAGATGCGGCTAAATAATTGGACAAGTTAATCATACAGGGCGGGAACCGCCTCAATGGCGAGGTCACTATTTCGGGCGCTAAAAATGCGGCATTGCCTATTTTGTGCGCCTCATTGTTAGCTGAAACACCTTTGTATTTATCTAGCGTACCAGCGCTTAAAGATGTTGGCTCTACCATCAAGCTACTTGAGCAGATGGGCGTTAAAGCTGAACGTAATGCCGACAAAGTGACCTTGGATGCGAGCGTTATTCACAGCTTTGAAGCGCCCTACGAAATGGTAAAAACCATGCGAGCTTCTATTTTAGTGCTAGGGCCGTTACTGGCTCGCTTTGGTCATGCGCGAGTTTCTTTGCCGGGCGGCTGTGCCATTGGTTCTCGCCCGGTGGACTTGCACATTAAAGGCCTGCAAGCCATGGGTGCGGAAATTCATATTGAGCACGGTTACATTGAAGCCACAACTAAGCATCTGCCAAATCAACGTTTGCAAGGTGCGCGTTATTACATGGATATGGTCACCGTCACCGGCACAGAAAACCTAATGATGGCGGCGGCACTAGCGCAAGGTACAACCGTACTTGAAAACGCTGCTAAAGAGCCTGAAGTGGTTGATATGGCAGAGTGCCTGATTAAAATGGGCGCTAAAATCACAGGTGCTGGCACTGATGTTATTACGATAGAAGGTGTTGAACGCTTAACTGGCGCTACGCATAATGTGGTGTGTGACCGCATTGAAGCTGGTACTTATATGGTGGCTGCTGCGATGACTGGTGGTGAAGTGAAGTTAGTTAATGTTCAAGCACATCTGCTAGATGCGGTGATTGAAAAATTGCGTGAAGCAGGTGCAACAGTCACCTGTGATGCTGATAGTATTACGGTTAAAAGTGATGGTCAGCTAAAGGCTGTGAATATTCGCACAGCACCTCATCCTGCTTTCCCTACCGATATGCAGGCGCAGTTGATGGCGTTAAATACGGTAGCGAGCGGCGTTTCAAAAGTCACGGAGACGATTTTCGAAAATCGCTTTATGCACGTGCAAGAAATGCAACGTTTAGGCGCTGATATTAGTATCGACGGCAATACGGCATTAGTTAAAGGGGTGGAATTTTTAGATGGCGCCACTGTCATGGCAACCGATTTACGCGCCTCCGCCAGCTTGGTGTTAGCCGGTTTAGTTGCACGCGGCGAAACCGTAATTGAGCGTATTTATCACCTAGACCGTGGCTATGAAAATTTAGAAGAAAAATTGAATGCGCTTGGCGCAGATGTTAGGCGCACACACTAAACATCACCCTTTGATAAGCTCACGAGGTTGCTGGTTAACTGTTATTTGCAGTCCGCATTAACTCACGCGCCCTGAGCTTGTCGAAGGGTGGCTAAAATAGACAATTAAATTATGATTACCATTGCATTATCAAAAGGCCGTATCTTTGAAGAAACTACACCACTCTTGGCGGCGGCAGGCATTCATGCGTTAGAAGATCCTGAATCTTCACGCAAACTGATTCTGGCAACTAATCGCGAAGATGTCCGTTTAATCATTGTCCGTGCGTCAGACGTACCAACCTACGTGCAATACGGTGCCGCTGATTTAGGCATTGCTGGTAAAGACGTATTGGATGAACACGGTGGTGAAGGTTTATATCAGCCGATTGATTTGCAAATTGCCAAATGTAAAATGATGGTGGCGGTGCGTGAAGACTTTGATTATTTTGCATCAATCCGTAGCGGCGCACGCTTAAAAGTAGTGACTAAGTACGTTAAAACTGCGCGCGAACATTTTGCAGCTAAAGGCATGCACGTGGATTTAATCAAGCTTTATGGCTCAATGGAGCTGGGGCCATTAGTCGGACTGGCAGATGTGATTGTTGATCTAGTGAGTACTGGCAGCACCTTGCGCGCTAACAATCTTAAAGCTGTAGAAGAGGTTGGTGAAATCAGCTCACGCTTGGTGGTCAACCAAGCCTCGCTCAAGCTTAATCGCGCAAAAATACAGCCGATTATGGATGCGTTTTTAACGGCAATTGCTAAAAATAAATAAATTTGGATTGATAGGCCTAATCGTATGAAAATAAGACGTTTTTCTACTTTAGATAGTGATTTTGACGCTAATCTTAAACAATTGCTTGCGTTTGAAACAGCACAAGATGACAGCATTGATGTGGTCGTTGCAAACATCTTAAAAGAGGTTAAAAAGCGCGGTGACGCGGCCGTGCTTGAATACACTAATCGTTTTGATAAAACCAATGCCACTCATTTAAGCGAGCTTGAAATTAGTCAGGCTGATCTCATCGCAGCCTTAAACGGGTTGCCGGCTGACCAGCGCGATGCCTTGCAGACCGCGGCAGACCGTGTACGTAATTACCATGAAAATCAATTGATGAGTTCATGGAGCTATACCGAGGCTGACGGTACGCTGCTAGGGCAACAGGTCACGCCACTCGATCGCGTAGGTTTGTATGTGCCAGGTGGTAAAGCCGCTTACCCTTCCTCTGTGCTGATGAATGCGATTCCTGCCAAAGTAGCTGGAGTGAAAGAGCTGATTATGGTGGTTCCAACGCCAAATGGTGAAAAAAACCAATTGGTGTTAGCCGCAGCCGCAGTGTGTGGTGTAGATCGCGTGTTCTGCATCGGTGGTGCGCAAGCTGTGGGTGCGTTAGCTTATGGTACGGAGACCGTGCCGCAAGTGGATAAAGTAGTCGGGCCAGGTAATGCTTATGTCGCTGCTGCAAAACGCCGCGTATTTGGCGTGGTGGGCATTGATATGGTGGCAGGCCCGTCAGAAATTCTTGTGATTTGTGATGGCAAAACCAATCCTGACTGGATTGCGATGGATTTATTTTCTCAGGCCGAGCACGATGAATTAGCCCAGTCTATATTACTAAGTCCTGATGCTGACTTTTTAGATCAAGTCGCAGTAAGCATTCAGCGACTTGTAGAAGAAATGCCGCGTAAAGATATTATTACTACTTCGCTAACTGACAGAGGTGCCTTGATCCATGTGCGCGATTTAGATGAAGCGGCAGAAATCAGTAATTACATTGCACCAGAGCATTTGGAATTGTCTATTGAAGAACCGTTAGTCTTCAGTAAAAAAATTAAGCATGCCGGTGCTATTTTTATGGGACGTGACACTTGCGAGGCACTTGGTGACTACTGTGCCGGGCCTAATCATGTGTTGCCAACCTCACGCACGGCACGGTTTTCATCACCACTCGGTGTTTATGATTTCCAAAAACGCTCTAGCTTGATTATGGTGTCTTCACAGGGTGCGCAAACGCTAGGTAAAGTGGCTTCCATCTTAGCGCATGGCGAAGGGTTGCAAGCCCACGCCAGATCAGCTGAGTATCGTTTGAAATAATGAGTAAATACTGGAGTGATGTCGTACATAAGCTCACACCTTATGTGCCGGGTGAGCAGCCTAAGCTAGATAATCTGGTTAAGCTTAACACCAATGAAAATCCATACGGCCCTAGCCCTAAGGTGATCGCTGCGTTGAAGCTTGAGGCGGCTGACACCTTGCGCTTGTACCCCGACCCTAATTCAGATGCGCTAAAATCTGCAATTGCAGAAGTGCATCATTTAAATGCAAATCAAATATTTGTAGGTAACGGCTCGGATGAAGTATTAGCGCATGTGTTTCAAGCATTATTAAAGCACAGCAGGCCTTTATTGTTCCCCGATATTACTTACAGTTTTTACCCTGTATATTGCGGTTTATATAATATTGAGTATCAAACCATACCGTTAGCAGATGACTTTACAATCAATGTTGATGATTATGATCAGCCGAATGGCGGCATCATATTCCCTAACCCCAATGCGCCAACGGGCATTCCGCTGGCATTGGTTGAAATTGAAAAGTTACTGAAAAAAAATACGCAATCTGTAGTGGTGATAGATGAAGCTTATGTAGATTTTGGTACGGAGTCTGCGGTAAGCTTGATTAACCGTTATCCTAATTTATTGGTTACACATACTTTATCTAAAGCGCGTTCATTGGCTGGTTTGCGTGTAGGTTATGCGCTGGGTTCGCCAGCGCTGATTGAAGCGTTGATTCGTGTAAAAGATAGTTTTAATTCGTACCCGATCGATCGATTTGCCTCAGCCGGTGCTATAGCGGCGATGCAAGATACAGCATATTTTGAAAAAACCTGTAGTCAAGTGATAGCAACGCGTGAGAGGCTGATTAAGGATTTGTTAGCATTAGGCTTTGCAGTGTTGCCCTCAGGGGCGAACTTTATATTTGCTAAGCACCATCTCCATGATGGCGCTGAATTAAGCGAAAAATTGCGCGAACACAATATCATTGTGCGTCATTTTAAATCGCCGAGTAGAATCGCATCTTATTTACGTATTACCATCGGGACTGACGCGCAGTCAGAAGTTTTACTTTCAGCCTTATCAGAGATTGTGGGTTAATTTCAGTTAATTTTGCAAAATAACGAAAAATTAAGCTGTAAGTCGCAACAATACTAGTTGTTTTTATACATTACTTTAACAAATAAGCTAATTTGCTAAAGTAATGTATAAAAAACATTCAAATTATGCATGAAAAGTTTGAATTTTCTCGCAATGTGCGGTTATCATAGCGAAATGTGCGATTTGTGCACAATATAATAATTATTTTCAATTCTGTATTTTTAACCTAAGTAAGTCATTATTTGATTTATTATTAGTTGGAGGATG